>RFPX01000021.1 GCA_009925955.1 Betaproteobacteria bacterium | reverse complement strand
TCAGCCCTCGGCCGGCATGCCCGCCATGCGGCTGAAGCCGCCGTCCACATAGGTGATCTCGGCCGTCACGCCAGCAGCCAGGTCCGAAAGCAAAAACGCGGCCACATTGCCCACATCGTCGATCGTGACGTTGCGCCGCAAGGGGGCTGTTTCCTCCACCACGCTCAGGATCTTGCCGAAGCCCTTGATGCCCGAGGCCGCCAGCGTCTTGATGGGTCCGGCGGAGATGCCGTTGACGCGGATGCCCTTGGGGCCAAGGCTGGCGGCGGTGTACCGCACGCTGGCCTCCAGGGAGGCCTTGGCCAAGCCCATGGTGTTGTAGGCCGGCACCACTTTTTCACTGCCCAGGTAGGTGAGGGTGAGCAAGGCGCTGTTGGGCCGCAGCTGGCCGGCCGCGGCCTTGGCCATGGCCGGGAAGCTGTAGGCCGAGATGTCGTGCGCCACTTTGAAGGCTTCCCGCGACAGGCCTTCCAGGAAGTCGCCCGCAATGGCTTCGCGCGGCGCAAAGCCGATCGAGTGCACGAAACCGTCGAATCCCTCAGGCCAGGCGGCCTGCAGCCCTGCGAACAGCTGCTGGATCTGGCCGTCATCGCCGACATCGCAGTCGAAGATCAGGGAGGACCCAAACTCGGCGGCGAACTCGGTGATGCGGTCCTTGAAGCGCTCACCCACATAGCTGAAGGCCAGCTCGGCACCCTCGCGGTGACAGGCCCTGGCGATGCCGTAGGCGATGGACCGGTTGGACAGGACTCCGGTGATCAGGAGGCGTTTTCCAGCGAGAAATCCCATGGTTTGGTGCTCCGAGCGTCAGGGTTGCGCATCAAAGGCTCGATTGTGGCACGCACCTTGCGTATACCAGGGAAATCCGCTATACTTCGCGGTTAACTGATCAGCGCTGCGCGCCAATCGGTTGACGATATTGGCTGGGTGCCGTGGGCGCCTCGTGCCCTGCGGATGACCCCGGTCAGCCGTTGGGTTTCGGGGGTCTGGGTGTGCAGGGTCCGCATCGCGACCGGCGCGCCAACGAGGGGCGGATACTTCCAGCCCCTTTTTTGTTTGTCCGGCATGAATTCGACCTCATCGCAACGTGCTCGCCGCCCTACAGGTGGCAAAACCGGCAGCACCGCCCGAACGGCGGGTGCGGGCCGCGGCATGGAGCGGGCCCAAAACGTGGGCGAGCCCCGTGGTCGCGCCGGCCAACCGCGTGCGGGCCGAGCCAGCGAGGCGGCGTCTGTTGACGCGCCCTTTGAGCGGGCGGCAGCTTCCGGACATTGGATGACGGCGCTGGAGTCCACGGTGCAGGGCCTGGGCTACGAATTGGTAGAGGTCGAGCGGCTGCCCCGCGGGCTGTTGCGCGTGTCCATAGACCGGGTGGCCGGCCACACCTATGCCGTGGAGTCGGCCTTCGTTACGGTGGACGACTGCGAAACGGTGACCCGCCAGCTGCAGTTGGTGTTCGAGGTCGAGGCGGTGGATTACCAACGGCTGGAGGTGTCGTCGCCTGGCCTGGACCGGCCCTTGCGCAAGCCGCAGGACTGGGACCGGTTCTGCGGCCTCGAGGTCGATGTCACCTTCAAGCTGCCCTTCCAAGGGCGGCGCAAGTACAGGGGGTTGTTGACCCAGTCGCAGCCCCAGCCGCGACTTATCGTGAAGGAAGGCAAGACCGAGCAATCACTGGACTTTGCGCTGGACGAGGTGCGCGAAGCCCGCTTGGTGCCGGTGGTGGATTTCAAGGGGCGAGCCCAAGCTGCCCGAAACGGAGAGCAACAAACATGAACCGCGAAATGCTCATGCTGGTCGATGCGATCTCACGCGAAAAGAGCGTGGACCGTGAAGTCGTTTTTGGAGCCGTTGAGGCCGCACTGGCCTCGGCCACCAAACGCCTGCATGGTGGCGAGGTGGACATTCGGGTGTCGGTGGACCGCGAGAACGGCGAGTACGAAACCTTCCGCCGCTGGTTGGTGGTGCCCGATTCCGCAGGCCTGCAGAACCCGGACGCCGAGGAGCTGCTGACCGACGCCATCGACCGCGTGGGCGAGATCGAGGAAGGTGACTACATCGAAGAGCCCGTGGAGTCGGTCACGATCGGCCGCATCGGTGCGCAAGCCGCCAAGCAGGTGATCCTGCAAAAGATCCGCGACGCCGAGCGCGAGCAACTGCTCAATGATTTCCTGTCCCGTGGCGAGAAGACCATGGTGGGCACGGTTAAGCGCCTGGACAAGGGCGACATCATCGTGGAAAGCGGCCGCGTTGAAGGCCGCCTTAAGCGCAACGAGATGATTCCCAAGGAGAACCTGCGCAGTGGCGACCGCGTGCGGGCGTTCATCACCGGAATCGACACCACCATGCGTGGTCCGCAGATCATGCTCTCGCGCAGCGCGCCAGGCTTCATGATCGAACTGTTCGCGCAAGAAGTCCCCGAGATCGAGCAGGGGCTTTTGGAGATCAAGAGCTGCGCGCGGGACGCTGGATCGCGCGCCAAGATCGCCGTGGTGTCCCACGACAAGCGGGTGGATCCCATCGGCACCTGTGTGGGCGTGCGCGGTTCTCGCGTGACAGCGGTGACCAACGAGCTGGCCGGTGAGCGCGTGGACATCGTGTTGTGGTCGGAAGACCCGGCGCAGTTCGTGATTGGCGCCCTGGCTCCGGCCAACGTCCAGTCCATCGTCGTGGACGAAGAGCGTCACGCCATGGACGTGGTGGTGGATGACGAAAACCTGGCCATCGCGATTGGCCGTGGCGGCCAGAACGTCCGTCTGGCTTCCGAGCTGACGGGTTGGCGCATCAACATCATGACGGCCGAAGAGTCGCAGGCCAAGCAGGCGCAGGAGTCCCAATCCATTCGTTCTCTGTTCGTCGAGAAGCTCGACGTGGACGAAGAAGTGGCCGACATCTTGATTGCCGAAGGCTTTACGAGCCTGGAAGAGGTGGCCTACGTCCCCATGCAGGAGATGATGGACATCGAGGGCTTCGACGAGGACACGGTGATGGAGTTGCGCAACCGCGCCAAAGACGCACTGCTGACCCTGGAGATCGCCCGCGAAGAGAACGTCGAGGACGTGGCCCAGGGCTTGGGCGACTTGGAGGGGCTCACCCCCGACCTCATCGCTCGCCTGGCCGACGGTGGCATCCACAACCGTGACGATTTGGCCGACTTGGCTGTGGACGAACTGATTGAGCTCACCGACATGCCCGAAGAGCAGGCCAAGGCGTTGATCATGAAGGCCCGTGAGCACTGGTTCACCGCTTGAGCAATTCACACGCCTGAACACGTCCAACCGCCGAACCGCATCCAAGGAATTCCACAATGGCCGTGACCACCGTCGCACAGTTTGCCGCTGAGCTCAATCGCCCGGCGTCAACGCTGCTCGAACAACTGCAGTCGGCTGGGGTCGTCAAGCAGTCAGCTGAGGACGTGCTCACCGAAGGTGACAAAGAGCGCTTGTTGACGTTCTTGCGGTCTTCGCATGGCACCGCCGCAGCCGAGCGTAAGAAGATCACGCTCACGCGCAAGAGCACCAGCGAGATCAAGCAGGCCGACGCCTCCGGGCGTGCGCGCACGATTCAGGTCGAGGTGCGCAAGAAGCGCGTGTTCGTCAAGCGCGACGAGGGCGCCGGTATGGTCGAGGCGCCGGCCACCCCCACCGTGGATGAGGACGAACTGCGCCGCCGTGAGGAAGAGGCCAGCCGCCAGGCCGAGCTTCTGCGTCGGCAGGAAGAAGAGCTGGCAGAAAAGCGCCGGCTGCGAGAAGAAAAGGAACAGCGCGAGGCCGAGGAAGCCCGTGCGCGTCAGGAGGCTGCCGAGCGTGAGGCCGCTGCCGCACAAGCCGCAGCTGCGAGCAAGGCCGCCGAGGCTGACCAGGAACCCGCCCAGCCCACGGTGCAGCCCGGTGAGCCCTCAGCGGCTGCGGCCGCGGCCCCGGCCCCGGCCCCGGAAGCGCCCGCCAAACCGACGGCACGCGTGGTCAAGGCAGCCGATGCCGATGCGGCCGAGCGCCAGCGCATGGCCGACTTGGAGAAGCGCCGCAAGGCTGCCGAGTCGGAGGCCGCCGCCATCCGCGCGATGATGAACGCGCCCAAGAAGGTCATGGTGGCCAAGAAGCCGGAAGAACCCAAGCCGGCCGAGACGCCCATCAAAGGCACGATACACAAGGCTGCAACCAAGCCTGGCGCCCCCGGTGCTGCTGCGCCGTCTTCTGCCAAGCCTGGCGAGAAGAAGTCCATCAAGAGCGAAAAGCTCTCGTCGAGCTGGGCCGATGATGCGGCCAAGAAGCGCGCCCTCAAGACCCGTGGCGACACCACGGCCGGAACCCGTGCCGGTTGGCGTGCACCCAAGGGCCGTGGCCGCGGTGGCGACCGCGATCAGGGTTCCTCGGCCGCCACGCCCGTGGAGGCCGTGGTTCAGGAAGTGCATGTGCCCGAAACCATCAGCGTGGCCGACCTGGCGCACAAGATGAGCGTGAAGGCCGCCGAGGTCATCAAGCAGATGATGAAGCTGGGTCAGATGGTGACCATCAACCAGCAGCTCGACCAGGAAACCGCCATGATCGTGGTGGAGGAGATGGGCCATAAAGCCCTGGCGGCCAAGCTCGACGATCCCGAGGCGTTCCTGGAAGAGGAGCACGCCGCTACGGAAGCCGTGGCCATGCCCCGGGCACCGGTGGTGACGGTCATGGGCCACGTGGACCATGGCAAGACTTCCTTGCTGGACTACATCCGCCGCACGCGTGTGGCCTCGGGCGAAGCCGGTGGCATCACGCAGCACATCGGTGCCTACCATGTGAACACGCCCCGAGGGATGATCACCTTCCTGGACACACCGGGCCACGAGGCCTTTACCGCCATGCGTGCGCGTGGCGCTCAGGCCACCGACATCGTGATTCTGGTGTGCGCGGCCGATGACGGCGTGATGCCCCAGACCAAGGAAGCCATCAGCCACGCCAAGGCTGCCGGTGTGCCCATCGTGGTGGCCATGACCAAGGTGGACAAGCCCGAAGCGAACATCGAGCGTGTCAAGAGCGAGCTCGTCGGCGAAGAAGTGGTCCCCGAGGACTTCGGTGGCGACTCTCCGTTCGTGGGGGTGTCCTCCAAGACCGGTCAGGGTATCGACGAACTGCTGGAGCAAGTGCTGCTGCAGGCCGAGGTGTTGGAGCTGACCGCACCGCAAGATGCACTGGCCAAGGGTCTGGTGATCGAAGCCAAGCTCGACAAGGGACGGGGCCCGGTGGCCACCGTCTTGGTGCAAAGCGGCACCCTCAAGCGCGGCGATGTGGTGCTGGCGGGTTCGAGCTACGGGCGCGTGCGCGCCATGCTGGATGAAGCGGGCAAGCCTTCGGCCGAAGCAGGGCCGTCGATCCCGGTGGAAATCCAGGGCCTGACCGAAGTGCCCCGTGCCGGAGACGAGTTCATGGTCCTGGCCGACGAGCGCCGTGCCCGTGAAATCGCCACCTTCCGACAAGGCAAGTACCGCGACGTCAAGCTGGCCAAACAACAGGCCGCCAAGCTGGAGAACATGTTTGACAACATGGGCCAAGGCGATGTGCAGACGCTGTCGCTCATCATCAAGGCTGATGTGCAGGGCTCGCAGGAAGCCTTGGCGGCTTCGCTGCTCAAGCTCAGCACCGAAGAGGTGCGGGTGCAGATCGTGCATGCTGCCGTGGGTGGCATCAGCGAAAGCGACGTCAACCTGGCGATCGCTTCCAAGGCCATCATCATCGGCTTCAACACGCGGGCCGATGCCGGCGCACGCAAGTTGGCTGAGGGCAACGGCGTGGACCTGCGCTACTACAACATCATCTACGACGCGGTAGACGAGGTGAAGGCCGCGCTGGGCGGCATGTTGGCCCCGGAACAGCGCGAAGAGATGCTGGGCACCGCCGAGATCCGAACCGTGTTCGTAGCCTCCAAGATCGGCACGGTGGCGGGATCCATGGTCACCTCGGGCCTGGTGCGCCGCAACGCGCGCTTCCGCCTGCTGCGCGAGAACATCGTCATCTACACGGGCGAAATCGAATCGGTACGCCGCATCAAGGACGATGTCAAAGAGGTCAAGGAAGGCTTCGAGTGCGGTATCAAGCTCAAGAACGTGACCGACATCCAAGAAGGTGACGTGATCGAGTGCTTCGAGATCAAGGAAGTGGCCCGCACACTCTGATGCACGTGGCTCTGCAGCGGCAAGCCCCGCCCGGCGATGGCGGGGTTTGCGCTTTCAGGAACCCTCACCATGCGACACAAGCGCTCCATTCCCAACCGCGGCCTTCGGGTGGCCGACCAGATCCAGCGTGACCTGGCCGAGCTCATCCGCGAGCTCAAGGACCCTCGTTTGGGGATGGTGACGATCAACGCGGTGGAGGTGACGCCCGACTACGCCCACGCGCGTGTTTACTTTTCGGTGCTGGTCGGAGATGCACAGGGCAACCAAGACGCGCTCAACGAAGCGGCAGGCTTCCTGCGCAACGGCCTGTTCAAGCGCTTGGCCATCCACACCGTGCCCACCCTGCATTTCCAGTTCGACCGCACCACGGAGCGTGCTGCTGAACTCAACGCCCTGATCCTCCAGGCCAATGCCCAACGCGCCAAAGACTGAAGTCCCCGCATCCGCCCAGGCGCCCACGGCGCGGGTCCGGGTGGCGCGCCGCCCGGTGCACGGGGTGTTGCTGCTCGACAAGCCCTTGGGCCTGTCGAGCAACCAGGCTTTGCAGAAGGCCAAGTGGCTGTTGAGGGCGGAGAAGGCGGGCCACACCGGCACGCTCGACCCTGCGGCCACGGGGCTGCTGCCCTTGTGTTTTGGAGCCGCCACCAAGTTCAGCCAGGTCAGCTTGGACGCGGACAAGGTGTACACCGCGCACGTGCGCCTGGGTGTGACCACGGATACCGGCGACGCCGAGGGGCGGGTTGTGCAGCAGGCCGAAGTGGATCTGGACCGGCAGCGCTTGGATGCGGTGTTGGAGCGGTTCCGCGGCGACATCGATCAGGTTCCCCCGATGCATTCGGCCCTTAAGCATGAGGGGCGGCCGCTCTACACCTATGCACGTGAGGGGGTGACGCTGGACCGTGCGCCCCGCCGGGTTCGCATCCTGCAGCTTCAGGCCGACTGGTCCGAGCAGGACCCCCAGCGCTTGGTCTTGCACGTGCGGTGTTCCAAAGGCACCTACATCCGAACGCTGGCCGAGGACATCGGCGCGGCGTTGGGCTGTGGTGCTTCGCTCACGGCGCTGCGCCGGCTGGGCAGTGGGCCGTTGCACATCGACGGTGCGGTGTCCTTGGACGCCTTAGAGCGAATGGACGAGACCGCGCGGCAGGCCTGCTTGTTGCCGGCCGATGCGATGTTGCACGAGTGGCCCGCCGTGGAGTTGGGCCCCAGCGAGGCGGCGCGGTTTCTGAGCGGCTTGCGCCGCCGGGTGGAACAGCCCGATTGCGCCGCTGTGCGGGTATACGGGCCATGCGTCTCCCAAACCACCGATCGCCGCCCGCTCTTGGGGTCGGCCCATATTCGCGCCGGCGAACTCATTCCAGACCGATTGCTCAGCCCGCCGGAAGTTCAGGCCCAGGCCTGAACGCCCGCTGCGAAGGCGCTGTGTGCCGGCCAGGACGCACGGCGCGCCCACTTGGGCACACCACTCTTCTCCATTTCTTCCTTTGAGGCAACCATGAGCCGCCCCATTCGCAACATCGCCATCATCGCCCACGTCGACCACGGTAAAACCACCATGGTTGACCAATTGCTGCGCCAAAGCGGCACCTTCGCCGAACACGAAAAGGTCGTGGACACGGTCATGGACAGCAACGCCATCGAGCGCGAGCGGGGCATCACGATCCTGGCCAAGAACTGCGCCGTCAGCTGGGAAGGCACCCACATCAACATCGTGGACACACCGGGCCACGCCGACTTCGGTGGCGAGGTGGAGCGCGCCCTGTCCATGGTGGATGGGGTGGTGCTGCTCATCGATGCGCAGGAGGGGCCGATGCCCCAAACCCGTTTCGTCACGAAAAAGGCCTTGGCGCTGGGGCTCAAGCCCATCGTGGTGGTCAACAAGGTGGACAAGCCCGGCGCCAATTGTGAGAAGGTGATCAATGCCGCCTTCGACCTCTTTGACAAGCTGGGGGCCAGCGACGAGCAACTGGACTTTCCGGTGGTGTACGCATCCGGCATCAACGGCTGGTCCTCGCTGCAGGAAGGCCAGCCCGGCCAACAGTGGGGCCCGGACATGTCGGCCCTGTTCAACACCATCCTGAAGCACGTGCCGGCTCACCAGGGCAATCCGGATGCACCGCTGCAGTTGCAGATTTCGGCCTTGGATTACTCCTCCTTCGTGGGGCGCATCGGCGTCGGACGCGTCAACGCAGGCCGTATCAAGCCGGGCATGGATGTGCTGGTGATGGAAGGGCCGCAGGGCAAGACCGTCAAGGGGCGAATCAACCAGGTCTTGACCTTCCAGGGACTGGACCGGATGCAAGCCCCCGAAGCTGGCCCGGGCGACATCGTGCTGATCAACGGCATCGAGGACATCGGCATCGGCGTGACCGTGACCGACCCTGCCAACCCCCAGCCCCTGCCCATGCTCAAGGTGGACGAACCCACCCTGACCATGAACTTCTGTGTGAACACCTCACCGTTGGCCGGCCGAGAGGGCAAGTTCGTCACCAGCCGCCAGATCTGGGACCGCTTGCAAAAGGAGTTGCAGAGCAACGTGGCCCTTCGCGTGCGCGAGACCAGTGAGGACGGCATCTTCGAGGTGTCTGGGCGGGGCGAGTTGCACCTGACCATCCTGTTGGAAAACATGCGCCGCGAGGGCTATGAGCTGGCCGTGAGCAAGCCGCGGGGTGTTCCAGGAGATCGACGGCGTCAAGAGCGAGCCGATCGAACTGGTGACCGCCGATGTGGAGGAGCAGCACCAAGGTGGCGTGATGCAGGCCCTGGGCGAGCGCAAGGGCGAGTTGGTGAACATGGAGCCGGATGGGCGCGGCCGTGTGCGGTTGGAGTACCGCATTCCCGCGCGCGGCCTGATCGGCTTTTCCAACGAGTTCCTCAACCTGACACGTGGATCGGGCTTGATCTCCAACATATTCGATGGATACGAGCCGCACAAGGGAGACATTGCCAGCCGCAAGAACGGCGTGCTCATCAGCATGGACGCCGGTGAAATCTTCACCTACGCCTTGGGCAAGCTGGATGACCGAGGCCGCATGTTCGTCAAGGCCGGTGACCCGGTGTACGAGGGCATGATCGTGGGCGTGCACAACCGCGACAACGATCTGGTGGTCAACGCCACCCGCACCAAGCAGCTGACGAACTTCCGTGTCAGCGGCAAGGAGGACGCCATCAAGATCACGCCGCCCATTGAGCTGACGCTGGAGTACGGGGTGGAATTCATCGAGGACGACGAGTTGGTGGAGATCACCCCCAAGAGCATCCGGCTGCGCAAGCGCTTCCTGCAAGAGCACGAGCGCAAGCGTGCGGCACGAGAGGCGGCCTGAACGGTCTCCGGTCTGCATCACCTGAGACCGCAACGGCACGCCCACGCCCACAGCCACCCCAGCCCGCAAGAAGCTGCGATGCTGCCGTCCGGACTGCACTCGATGAGCCACCGCTGGGCCGTGGCGGTGATGGTGTTGGTGACACTGCTGTGGAGCATGGCCGGTGTGGTCACCCGGCAGGTGGAGCAGGCCCAAGGCTTGGAGCTCACCTTTTGGCGCAGCGCCTTCAATGCTCTGGCGCTGCTGGCGTTCCTGTCCTGGCGGGCCGGTGGCCTGCGGCCTCTGTTGCTCAGCCTGATTCGGGGAGGCGGGCTGCTGTGGGCATCGGGTGCGTGCTGGGCCGTGATGTTCACAGCCTTCATGGCCGCGCTGACCATGACCACCGTGGCCAATGTGCTGCTGACCATGGCGCTGGCGCCTCTGTTCACGGCCCTGCTGGCCCGGCTGGTCTTGTCGCAGACCTTGCAGCGTCGAACCGTGGTGGCGATCGCCTTGGCGGTGTTGGGGATGGTGTGGATGCAGGCGCCGCTGATCTGGCCGGCAGAAGCCGAAGTGGGCTCAGCGGCCGGCTGGGCGGCACAGAGCCAGGCGCGGGATGGCCATCTCCTGGGCATCTTGGTGTCCTTGGCCGTTCCCTTGGGTGGGGCGCTCAACTGGGTGATCATTCGGCGTGGTGCGGTGGCGCCCATTCGCGGTGAAGGGCAGGGCGCCACGGTCGACCTGATGCCCGCTGTTTTTGTCGGTGCGGTGCTGTCGGCTGCCGTCACGGCCGCCTGGGCGCTGCCCGCGCAGGCGACGGCGCAGGACTTGGGCTGGTTGGCGCTGCTGGGTGTGTTCCAACTGGCGCTGCCATGCCTGTTGGCCGTGATGGTGGCGCAGCGTTTGTCGCCCACGGAGGTCTCCTTGCTGAGCCTGCTGGAGGTGGTGTTCGGCGTGGCGTGGGCCTGGTGGGGCACCGATGAAGCTCCCAGCGCCTCGGTGCTGGCCGGAGGGGCCTTGGTCTTGGGGGCCCTGGTGGTCAACGAGGCCTGGCCGAAAGCGCAGGGCTGACCCCGTGCAGGCGAGCCCCACGTTCAACCCCTGGCGTGTTTCGGTGGCGCCGATGATGGCCTGGACCGACCGGCACTGTCGCCACTTTCACCGGCTCATCACCCGCCGCACACGCCTGTACACCGAAATGGTCACGACCGGTGCACTGGTGCATGGCGATGTGGCCAAGCATTTGCGACACGAGGCGGCGTTTGAAGAGCCGACGGCGCTGCAGATCGGGGGCAGCGAGCCGCAGGAGATGGCCCATGCCGCGCGCTTGGCCGTTCAGTGGGGCTACGACGAGGTCAACCTGAACTGCGGATGCCCCAGTGAGCGGGTTCAGCGTGGGGCGTTCGGTGCCTGTTTGATGAACGAGGCTGCGCTGGTAGCCGATGGCGTCAAGGCCATGCTGGACGCCGTCAGTGGGCAGATCCCAGTGACGGTCAAACACCGCATTGGCATTGACCGTGAAGAACGCTACAGCTTTGTGCGTGACTTCGTCGGTACCGTGGCACAAGCCGGGTGCAGCGTGTTCATCGTGCATGCCCGCAACGCCTGGTTGCAGGGCTTGAGCCCCAAGGAGAACCGAGAGATTCCTCCTTTGCGATACGAGCTGGTGCACCGGCTCAAGTCCGAGTTCCCGGCACTGACCATTGCCATCAATGGGGGTATCACCACCTCTCAGGCTGTTGAGGAACAGCTGCACCATGTGGATGGGGTGATGGTGGGGCGGGCCGCCTACCACGACCCCCTGGTGATGGCCGATTGGGATACCCGGTTCTGGGGAGAGCCCCCGGCCGGGGATGGCCGCCAGGGGTCTGACGGCACCCTGCAAGACGGATGGCGCTTGGAGCTGGAGCGGCGCATGGTGGCCTACATCGAGCATGAGCATGCGGCGCATGGGACACCCTGGGCCCATGCGGCGACCCACATGCTGGGCCTGTGGAATGGACGGCCCGGCGCACGCGCCTGGCGACGCGTCTGGAGCGACCACCGGCTTAAGGCTCGCCCGGTTGCCGAGGTGTTTGATGCGGCCCTGCAGGCACGCCTTCAAGCGGCTCGGGCCCCGCTCGCGTGACCAGCCAGACGGCGGCCAGGGCCAGCATCAGGGCCACACCATGGGCGGCACTCCACGGTTCACCCAGCACCCCAACGCCCACGGCCGCCGATGACAGTGGCAGGAACACGGTGAAGATGCCCGCCCCCTGGGCTGAAACGTGTTCGAGCCCTTTCATCCACAGCCACACCGTGAACACGCTGGCGGCCAGCGCATAAAAGAGCAGCAAGGCCCAAGTCCCGACCTGCACAGCCCCGAAGTTGAACGACCAGGCCCAATAGAGCCCCATCGGGGCCGAAAGCACCAGCCCCCACAGGTTGATGATGGCGCTCACGCGGCGCGCAGGCACCGCTGCACTCAGTCTCTTGCCGATCACCACATAACTGGCCTCACACGCCACGGCCCCCAAGAGCATCAGGTGGCCGAGCAGTGAGGCAGGCCAGTCCGCAGCCTCGGCAGGGGACTCCCCGCTGTGGCCGGCCTTCTGAAGGGCCAACAAGGTCACGGCCAAGGCCGAGCACCCTGCCGCGCTCCAGATTCGGGGTGACAGCGCTTCCTTCAGGAAGGCCCGGGACAACAGCGCCACGCAGGCCGGCAGGGCCGCCATGACCACCCCGGCGCTGGTGGCGCCAGCCAGCCAGGCGCCGTTGAGGGCCAGGACCGTGAACAGGAAGTTGCCCAGCAGGCTCTGCAAGAACAGCAAGCGGTGCTGCTGTGCGGTCAGTGGGGCTTCAGTTGAGCCACGCCCCATCCACGTGACCATGGCCACGGCGCCTATGGCAAAGCGCAGGCTGGCCAGCAACATGACCGGAAACACGGCCATCAACAGCGGTGACAGCCCCACATAGGCGCCGACCAGGGCCATGCTGAGCGTCAGCTGCGCATACGCCAGGGTTCGGGTGGTCGGGGGCAGAGGGTGCACAGGGCCGGATTGTCGCTGGGGTGGGTGGCGGCGTGGGACGCGTTTTCACGATGAGGAATGAAGGGCTTG
>RFPX01000003.1 GCA_009925955.1 Betaproteobacteria bacterium | reverse complement strand
CCGACGGTGCGGGTCAAAGGAATATCTCGGCGCACGCGCGACCGAACACCCGGGTCTGACCGGCTTGCGGTGGGTGCTTGCCGTCCATCCCTCCCCGTGCCAAGATTGCGCCTCATGAAATTTCTCTACACCGACCTCGGCCCGAGGCAAGCCGGTGAAGTGGTGGAGGTCCGGCTCACGGCCGTGGCCAACGTCCGGCTGATGGACACCCCGAACTTCGGCAACTACAAGGCTGGTGTCAAGCACATCTACACGGGCGGCGTGGTCCGCCAGTCGCCTATTCGGCTGGCCATTCCCACGGCAGGCCATTGGCATGTGGCCATTGACACCACGGGCATACAAGGCACGCCGGGCGTCAGCGCGGTGGTGAAGGTCGTCTCGGCCTGATCGGCTTTGGGGCGCCCACGGCAGCCGGTAGCCGCTGCCTCACCATCTCCCACATCCCCCTGACCGTAACGGACGAGGAGAAGCACATGATCCGGCGCTATTGCTTGATGTTGGTGGCCGCGATGGCGGTGTCTTTCGCCAGCGCTGTCAGCGCGCAGTCCTTTCCAGCCAAGCCCATCAAGTTGGTGGTGCCCTTTGCACCGGGCGGCTCCACCGACTTGGTGGCGCGCATGTTGGCTGAGCGCATGGGCCCTCTGCTCGGGCAAACCGTGACGGTGGACAACCGAGGTGGCGCAGGGGGCACTCTGGGGGCTGATTTGGTGGCCAAAGCCACACCGGACGGCTACACCCTGCTGATGGGCACTGTCAGCACCCATGGGGCCAGCCCCGCGATCTACCGAAAGATCCCCTACGACCCCGTCAAGGACTTTCAGCCGATCACCAATGTCATGTCGGTGCCCAGCGTCTTCGTCGTGAATCCGAAGATGCCGGCCAAGTCCATGCGCGACTTCATCGCCATGGCCAAAGCTGCGCCGGGCCGGCACACGTTCGCCTCACCAGGTATAGGCTCCTTGGGGCACGCGAATGTGGAGAATTTCGCCCACTTGGCGGGCATCCAGCTCTTGCATGTGCCGTACAAGGGCGCGGGGCCAGCGCTCAACGACGCGTTGGCAGGGCAGGTGGATGCACTCACCGACAACCTGCCCTCCGCGTTGCCCCACATTCAAGCCGGGCGCCTGAGAGCCCTGGCGTTGCTGTCTCCGCAGCGCAGCAGCTTGCTGCCCGATGTGCCCACCTACCGTGAACTCGGTTTTGAGGAGCTCAGCGAAGGGGGTTGGTTTGGCCTCATGGCGCCGGCCGGAACACCGCCGGCGGTGGTGGCGCGGCTGCGTGAGGCCGCACACAGGGCCATGGAGGATGCCAGTTTCAAAGCACAGGCCGAAAAGATCGGCGGCGTTTCCATGGCCAACACGCCCGACGAATTCGCCCAGCAGATCAAGCAGGCGCTGGCACGGTACCAGCGTGTGGCGCGTGTGGCCAACATCCAGCCCGAGTAGCCGATGACCCAAACGGAACACGCACCGGCCCTGGTGCTGCACCGGCCTGTTCAAGCCCGCTGGATCCCATTGGTGTGCGACTCGCCGCACAGCGGCGTCGAGTACCCATCAGACTTCGGGACGGTGGCGCCGTGGGCAGCCCTGCGCCAAGCCGAGGACACCGATGTTGATGCGCTTTGGTCGGCAGCCCCTGAGGTGGGGGCAACGCTGGTGGCAGCGCGCTTTCCCAGAAGCTACATCGACCCCAACCGGGCGCTTGAGGACCTGGATCCTGGGCTCTTGGATGGCCCGTGGCCGCACCCGCTGCAGCCGGGAGAGAAGTCACGCTTGGGCTATGGGCTGATTTGGAAGCAGCTCCATCAAGAGCAGCCGCTGTACGCACGAAAGCTGACGGTGGACGAGGTTCAACAGCGCATCGATCGCTGCTGGCGGCCCTACCGTGAGGCGCTCGCGCGGGAAGTCGAGTTGGCCGTTGCGCGATTTGGCGGCGTGTGGCATCTCAACCTTCATTCCATGCCCGACAACGCCTACGCACGGCTGGGCCTGAACCCGCAGCGGCGCCTGGCCGACTTTGTGTTGGGCGATCGCGATGGCAGCACCTGCGAGCCTGGCTTTATCGAGGTTGTAGAACGCAGCCTGCTGGCGCGGGGCTACACAGTAGCGCGCAACGACCCCTACAAGGGCGTGGCCCTGCTGGCGCAGATTGGACAGCCAGCGCACAACCGCCACAGCCTGCAGATCGAGGTTCGCCGCCCGCTGTACATGCACGAGGCCACGCGAGAGCGTTCGGGCGGATTTGAAGCCCTGCGGGTGCACCTCACCGAGGTGCTCGGCGAAGTCGCGAACTACGTTCGCGCGCGCCTGTCCAACTGAGCGCCATTCAGGCGCTGTGGCCCTTGATGTACGTCTCCAAGAAGGAGACATGCTCGCCCAGCTCGTTCATCATCTGCTTGACCACATCTCCGATGGAGATGACGCCCAGGAGTTGCCCCTGGGCCACCACGGGCAGGTGACGAAAGCCCCGCGTGGCCATGAGTCCCATGCACAGTTCCATGGGGTCGCCTGGCTTTACGCTCAAGGGGTTGGCGGTCATGATCTCGGACACGGGCGTTTGATCGGCATCGTGGCCGGCCAGGAAGGCTCGGATGGCGCAGTCGCCCTGGGAGACGATGCCCACGAGTTGGTCGGCCTCGGTGACCAGCACCGCCCGTACACGGTGCTCCTTCATCAGCTGCAAAGCGGTCTTGACAGGGGCATTGGGCGCCACTTGAATGACGCGTTGGGGCTTATGGGCCAGGCAATCCTTAACGGTGCTCATGGGGGACCCTTTCTGGGACGAGGGTTTCAGGGGACTGCTACTGCCTACACTCCAAGTGTCAACCCAATTGGACGCTTCGACAAGCGCTGCCCAGATGTCCGACCCCCGCGCTCCGTATCCGCACCTGCTTGAGCCCCTGGAAGTGGCGGGCGTGCGCCTGCGCAACCGTGTGCTCATGGGTTCCATGCACACAGGCCTGGAGGACGGGCGGGACCTGCAGCCCTTGGCGGCCTTCTTTCGGGAGCGGGCACAGGGCGGTGTGGGCCTGATCGTCACCGGGGGCATCGCGCCCAACATCGCCGGTTGGGCCAAGCCCTTCGCCGGCACCTTGGCCACGCAGGCGGCGGCCCGACGCCATCAGGTGGTCACCCGCGCCGTTCACGATGCTGGCGGCCGCATCGCCATGCAAATCCTGCACACCGGCCGTTACGCCTACCACCCCTTGGCCGTGGCGCCCACACGGCTGCGCTCGCCCATCTCACCGTTCACGCCCTTTGAACTTTCAGCCCGCGGTGTTGAACGCCAGATCCGGGCCTTCGTTCGCTGCGCGACGCTGGCGCGCGAGGCGGGTTATGACGGTGTGGAGATCATGGGGTCGGAAGGCTACTTCATCAACCAGTTCATCTCGGCTGCAACCAACCAACGACAAGATGCCTGGGGCGGCGACTACAGCAACCGGATGCGCCTGCCCTTGGAGATCGTGCAACGCACTCGGGAAGCCGTGGGGCCCGACTTCATCCTCATCTATCGGCTGTCGATGATCGACCTGGTGCCCGGCGGCAGCCGCTGGGACGAGGTGCTCACCCTGGGCCGTGCCGTTGCCGCTGCGGGTGCGTCCATCATCAACACCGGCATCGGCTGGCATGAAGCCCGCATTCCCACGATCGCCACCAGCGTGCCCCGCGCGGCCTTCACCTGGCTGACCGCGCGGCTCAAGCAGGCCTTTGTGGAAGAGGGCATCACCACGCCCTTGGTGGCCAGCAACCGAATCAACACCCCTGAGGTGGCTGAAAGCATCCTGGCCGACGGCGCAGCAGACCTCGTGTCCATGGCACGGCCCCTCTTGGCCGACCCCGACTTCGTTGTCAAAGCCGCACAAGGGCGTGCCCAGGACATCAACACCTGCATCGCCTGCAACCAGGCCTGCCTGGACCATGTGTTTCAGAACCGGCGCGCGGGCTGTCTGGTCAATCCCAGGGCTTGCCACGAAACCGAGCTGGTCGTGCGCCCGGCCACTCGGGCCAAGCGAATCGCCGTCGTGGGCGCGGGCCCTGCCGGCATCACCGCGGCCACCTGGGCGGCCGAGCGTGGGCACCAGGTGCAACTCTTTGATCGCGACCAGGCCATCGGGGGGCAGCTCAACATGGCCCGCCGCATTCCCGGCAAGGAAGAGTTCGATGAGATGCTGCGCTACCTGGGTCGGCGCATTCAGGCCACCGGCGTGCAGTTGCACCTGGGCATAGAGGTGCAGCCCCGGGATCTGGTGGACTTTGACGAGGTGGTGGTGGCCACGGGCGTCAAGCCGCGGGACCCCCGCATCCCGGGCCAAGAGCACCCCAAGGTGCTGAGCTACCTGCAGGTGTTGCGCGGGCAGGTCCCGGTGGGCCCGCGCGTGGCCATCATTGGCGCCGGTGGAATTGGCTTTGATGTGGCGGAGTTTCTGGCGCATCAGGGCCCTTCCACCACCCTCGACCTGCAGGCTTGGCAGCGCGAGTGGGGTGTGGGCGACCCGGCGCTGTCACCCGGCGGCTTGGCGCCCGAGGGCCCACAGCCTTGGCCTGCGGCACGCGAGGTCTTTCTCTTGCAGCGCAGCCAGGGCAAGCTGGGCGCGGGCCTGGGCAAGACCACGGGTTGGATCCACCGCACCGCGCTGAAGATGAAGCGCGTACAGATGATCGCGGGGGTGAACTACGAGCGCATCGAGGACAGGGGCTTGCTCATCTCCCATGGACCGCAGCGCGAGGATCCTCAGTGGATCGACTGCGACCACATTGTCATTTGTGCCGGCCAAGAGCCACTGCGCACGCTCGCGGATGCCCTTCAGGACCAAGGCCGCCGGGTGCACGTGCTCGGTGGCGCCCGTGTGGCAGGCGAGTTGGATGCCAAGCGCGCGATCGATGAAGCAGCCCGCTGGGCGTTGTCGGTGTAACGCTATTTCCAGCGCAAGGCTTCGATCACCACCGCTTCCGACCCGCCGCTGAGGGTCACCGCGCCGTCCTGAACGGTGGCCTGCAGGTGCATGCTGCGCGCAGCCATGGCGGCCAGCTCCTGCGAGGCCTGCGTGGGAACGCGGTAGACCTGCAGCTTGTCCAAGCGCGTGAGCTTGGTCTCAATGCCCTTCCACCACACCTCTGCGGCATGGTGAAACGCATACACCTTCACCACGTCGGCCTTCTGGCAAGCCTTGAGCAGGGGCCGCTCTTCGGGTTGGCCCACCTCGACCCACAGCCGGGTGTCCCCGGTGAAGTCCTTGAGCCACAGGTCGGGGTCTTCAGGGTCTGACAAGCCCGCACCGAAGGCCAGCGTGCCATCGCCGCCGCAGGTGTCTTGCAGTTCGTGGGCATTCAAGGCCAGGGCCAACAGGCGGATCATCATCCGCTCGTCGGTTTCGCTGGGGTGGCGTGCCAGGGTCAGCGCGTGGTCGGCGTAGTAGCTGTGGTCGATGTCGGCAATTGCCAGCGTCGCCTTGTAGATGGTGGACTTCAGGGCCATGGTGTGTGGGATAGCAGCCCGGCATTGTCGCTGCCCACCGCTACTTGGCGTCGAAGTGGGTCACGCCGTCCCAGTCGGGCCCTGGTGGGTGCTGCATCAGGTGCTGCACGCGTTGGCGGTACAGCGCCACCAAGGCTTGGCCCGGGTCTTCATGTCCCAGTCTGTCCAGTGCGCTCAGGGCGGCAGACCAGTTCCGGTGGTGCACCAGGCTCAGCATCTGATCCCATTGGGCCACCAGGGCCTGCTGTTGTTCGCTGACCTGTTCCTTCGGGCCCAGCGGTTCATAGATCCGCACCGGCACCTGCTTGCCCTTGACCCGAACCCGGTCCACCTCGCGACACACCCAGTGGGGCAGCCGCTCCCGCGTGTCCTGGCCGATCAGAACGTCCACGCCATAGGCCCGCGTCAGACCCTCCAGGCGTGAGCCCAAATTGACCGCATCGCCCATCACCGTGTAGGCGCGGCGCAGTTGCGAGCCCATGTCGCCTACGCGCATCAAGCCGCTGTTCACGCCCACCCCGATGGCCACCGGGGGCCAGCCCTTGGCCACAAACGCCGCGCTCAGCTCCCGTGCTGTGCGCTGCATGGCCAAGGCGGCACAGACCGCCCGCTCGGCATGCGCAGCGTCCTCGAGCGGCGCACCCCAGAAGGCCATCACCGCATCGCCGATGTACTTGTCCAGGGTGCCGTGGTGCTGTTCGCGGATCACCAGGCTCATGGCCGTGAGGTACTCGTTGATCCAGTCCGCCAGGGCCTGCGGGCTCAGGCTTTCTGAGACGGTCGTGAAGCCCCGCACATCCGCAAACAGGACGGTGAGCTCACGCTCCAACGGTTTCATCGAGTAGGCGCCAGGGTTCTCAGCAAGGCGCTGCACGATCTCGGGGGGCACATAGCTGGCAAAGAGCGTGGCCATCTGCCGGCGCGAGCGGGACTCCACTGCATAGCCCCAGGCCACCTGCAAGGCCGTGGGCAGAAAAACGGCCAACAGGGGTGCCGCCAAAGGCAGCAGCAAGCCGTGATGCGCCAACAGGGCACCTTGACCCACCACCAGGAGCACGGCACAACAGCCGGCCGCAGCGACCAGGGTCAGTGGACGCCAACGCCCACCCCACCAGGCCAGTGGAAGCGCCAGCAGCACCAGCACCACTTCGGCCATACGTGCATAGGCCGGTTCACGTGCCACGCGCCCATCCAGGAAGCCCGCGATGAGCTCAGCATGAACATGAACGCCCGGCAGGCTGGCGTGCAGCGGGGTCGTGACCAGGTCGGCCAGGCCTGAAGCCGAAGAGCCCACCAACACGATGCGACCTTGCAAGCTGCCAGGCGCCAGACGACCCTGCGAGACCTCGGCAGCCGACACCACCGGCACCGTTGCGCTACCCCGGCGGTAAGGCACCAGGGCCTGCAAGGCCTCGTCCACCGGTACCCGGAGCCCGGCCACTTCGAGCGCCTCGATACGGTTGCGGTCTCCGTAGGAGGCCCACACCGGCATGGGCGCTGGCGCATCCGACAGGGCCCGGAGCACCGACAGCGACAGTGACGGATGCCAACGCTGGGCCTGTTCGATCAGCATCGGTACGCGCCGGGTCACCCCATCGGCGTCGCGCAGGGCTTGCACATGACCACTGCCCGCGGCGGCCTGCCGCAAGTCCGGCACCACCCCGATGGCGTGTTCATAGCTGCGAATGCGCACCTGCAGGCTGGGCCAGCCGCTGGTGTCCAGGCCCGGGGGTGGTGCTCCTGAAGACCCGCCACCCGTGTGAAAGGCGTCTCCCACCACCACCGGCCCCATGCGCATGGCCTTGGCCAATGTCGCATCTCCCGGGTGCCTGCCGGCCAGGATGATGTCCAGCCCCACCACGGCCGCACCCTGCTGTTCAAACAGACCTTGCACCAGCGCAGCCAAGCGCTCGCGCGGCCAGGGCCAGCGCCCTTCGCCGCCCTGTTCAGGCTCGCGCAGGCTGGCCTCGTCAATGTCCACGATGGTCAACCGTTCATCGGCCTGGTCTTCGGCCACGGGGGTGGCCCACCAGGCGATGCGGGCGTCGTACAGCCACCACTCCAGCCGTTGCAGGCCCGGCAGTGTCCAGGCCTGCAGGGCATGGCCGGCCAGCACCAGGACCAAGCTGCAGGCCAGCATGGCGCGCCGCATCTCAGGGGCCCGTGTCGACCCGTATCAGCACTTGAGCCGATTCGGGCCGCGCGCTGCTCGAAGCAATGGTTTGCCGCCCCCCCGACAGCCAAGAGGCGCGCCCACTGATGTCCGTCCAGGTGCCCAGCGGCATGGTCAGGCTCAATGATCCCCCACGCTGCACGTCCTGCACCTGAACCTGCGCCTGCCCGTCCTGAAGCTTGGCGGTGATGTCCAGGGTCAGGGTGACCGGGGGCTCTGGGGCTCGCCGCTGGCGGGAGTTGGGTGGCGGGGCGTACGACAGGCTCAAGCGCGCCGGCTCGCCTTCGCGGGCGGTGGCCGCTGTCTGCACGGGCTCCACCGGGGCGCCGGCACTGGAGGTCACCACCGCCCCGTCGGCCATGGGCGAGGCCATGCGCAAGCCGATCTTCAGGCTGCGGGCCGCCGCAGCGGCGTCAGCACGCACGGGGGACCCCACGGGTCCGTCGGGCAGGTTGAGGAAGGGCGGTATCTGCGGCAGCACCCGCGGGGGCTCACCGGGCTTGAGGCTCACGAACACGGCCTGCCCGGCCAACACATCCAGCGGGGGCGTGCCCGGCGCGCTCACACGGGTTCGCCCCTCATACACCCGGTGGTAAGTGCCCGCCGGGGTCTGCAGGGCGTCGGCCATGCGAGCCGGGAAGAAAGCCAACTCCAGCTCGGTCCCCCGGATGCCGATCACCGCATTGGGCGTGCTCAAACGGACCTTGTCGGGCGATCGCTGCCCGATGGCGCCCGTGGCCGCGCGCAGGCCACCCTCCAGGAGGCGGGTGGCGGTTTGGGCCCGGGGCTCCTGGGCCGCAGCCGCATCGGCCGGGTACTGCTCGATCAACAGCCGCGAGTTCGGCCGTACCCACAGGCGCGCGTCGTCGATCATGCGCAGCTGCACCTGTCCCGACGCCGCCGTGGTGATCGTGTCACCGGTGTAGACCTGATCGCCCTTGATGGCCGCGCGCTCTTGGCCGGTGGACTGGATGATGCGCGCCTGCCCCAGCACCACCTGAACCGTACCCGCCGCGGCCCAGACGCCGGTGGTCACGGCCATGCACCCCGCGATGATCCACAGCTTCAGGAGTCTCATCACCATGCGGGCTCCTCGGGCGTGGTCCGGGGGCAGCGCTCAGCTCGAGCGCTGGGTGGACAGGCGGACCAGTCGGGCCAATTCCTCCCGCCAAACCGAGGCGGGCAGGGCCTGCAGTGCGGCAAGTGCCAGGTCGGCCTCACCCTGTGCGGCCTGGCGGGTCCCCTCCAAGGCCTGGGTGCGTTGAACCACGGCCACCACCTCGGGCAGCCGTTCCACCTCACCGTTCTCGATGGCCTGGCGCACCAGGTCGCGTTCGGCCGGGCTGCCGTTTTGCATGGCCAACAGCAGGGGCAGGGTGGGCTTGCCTTCGCGCAGGTCGTCGCCCACGTTCTTGCCCAGTGCCTCGGTCTGCCCGCCGTAGTCCAGCAGGTCGTCCATGAGCTGGAAGGTGGTGCCCAGGTGGCGGCCCAGATCGGCGCATCGCGCACGATCGGCTGCCGAAACCCCGGCCAACACCGCACCCAGCTCGGCACTGGCCTCAAACAGCTTGGCGGTCTTGTAGCGAATGACCTTCAGGTAGTCCTGAACGGCCACATCGGGGTCGTGCATGTTCATCAACTGCAGCACCTCGCCCTCGGCGATCACATTGGTCGCGTTGGCCAGAATGTCCAGTACGGGCATGGACTGCACGGACACCATCATCTGGAAGGCGCGCGAGTACAGGAAATCGCCCACCAGCACCGCTGCGGCGTTGCCAAACATGGCGTTGGCCGTCTGGCGGCCTCGGCGCAGGCTGCTCTCGTCGACGACGTCATCATGCAGCAGGGTGGCCGTGTGAATGAACTCCACGACCGCCGCCAGGGTATGCGCTTGGGGGCCCTGGTGGCCCAGGGCGGCCGCCACCATCAGGAGCAGGCGCGGGCGAATCCGCTTGCCGCCGGAGCCGACGATGTAATGTCCGATCTGCTGGACCAGGGCCACGTCGGAATGCAGCTGTTGGCGGATCACGCCATCCACCTGCAGCATTTGCTCCTCCAGCCAGGCGGCGCAATCGATGTCGGCGGTAGAAGGCGTGTTCACAGACGGGCTCGGCAAAGTGCGCCGCATTATAGGGAGCGGCTGGCCGAGATTCGGGTTTTTGCTATACTTGCGGGTTCTCCGCGCGTTAGGCCTGCGTGCTGCTGCACAGGCCCTGAGGGGCGGGGATCACCGGCTTCTGGTGGGCTTGCCCTGAGTTTCAGGGCGTTTACGGCCGCCAGGAGGAACGATCAACGAAAGGATTTCCCATGTACGCGGTCATAAAAACCGGTGGCAAGCAATACAAGGTTGCTGCCGGCGAGAAGATCAAAGTAGAACAGATTGCTGCGGACGTTGGCCAGGAAATCGTGATTGACCAGGTTCTGGCCGTCGGAAGCGGCGCCGAACTGAAGGTTGGCACGCCTGTGCTGGCAGGTGCAACCGTGAAAGCCACCGTCGTGGCCCACGGCAAGCACGACAAGGTGCGCATTTTCAAAATGCGCCGTCGCAAGCACTACAAGAAGTCGCAAGGCCACCGCCAGACCTTCACCGAGCTGGAAATCAGCTCCGTGAACGCCTGAGCCCCGAGCCCTTCCCAACCTTCCAGGAGTAAAGATCCATGGCACAGAAAAAAGGCGGCGGCTCCACACGCAACGGCCGCGATTCCAAGCCCAAGATGCTGGGCGTCAAGGTGTTCGGCGGCCAGACCATCCCGGCCGGCTCGATCATCGTGCGCCAGCGCGGCACCCGTTTCCATGCCGGCCCCAATGTGGGCATGGGCAAGGACCACACCCTGTACGCCCTCGTGGACGGCACGGTGAGCTTCGCCACCAAGGGTGAACTCAACCGCCACACGGTGGCCGTCACGCCCGCCTGAAGCCGGCGCTGATGTTCCCCGCGCAAGCCCCGGTTCGCCGGGGTTTGCCGTTTTGAGGCCCCTATGAAATTCGTCGACGAAGCCACCATTGATGTCGCAGCCGGCAACGGCGGCGCCGGCTGCGTGAGCTTTCGGCGCGAAAAGTTCATCCCCTTCGGCGGCCCCGATGGCGGCAACGGCGGTCGCGGTGGCAGTGTGTGGGCCGTGGGTGACCGCAACCTCAACACGCTGATCGACTACCGCTACGCGCGGCGGCATGAAGCCAAGAACGGCGAGCCTGGCCGCGGCTCCGACCAGTTTGGTGCGGCCGCCGAGGACATCGTGCTGCGCATGCCGGTGGGCACCATCCTGCGCGACGCTGAAACCGACGAGGTGGTGGCCGAGCTCTTGGTGCCCGGCGAGCCGGTGCTGGTGTGCAAGGGTGGTGACGGCGGCTTTGGCAACCTGCACTACAAGACCAGTACCAACCGAGCCCCGCGCCAGAAGACCCCTGGCTGGCCCGGCGAAGCCAAGAAGTTGCGCCTGGAACTGCGCGTGCTGGCCGATGTGGGCCTCTTGGGCATGCCCAATGCGGGCAAGAGCACGCTGATAGCCGCCATCTCCAATGCGCGGCCCAAGATTGCCGACTACCCCTTCACCACCTTGCACCCCAACCTGGGCGTGGTGCGTGTGGGCCCTGAAAAGAGCTTCGTGGTGGCCGACATCCCCGGCCTCATCGAGGGTGCCGCCGAAGGAGCGGGCCTGGGCCACCAGTTCCTGCGCCACCTGCAGCGCACCGAGCTGCTGCTGCACTTGGTGGACTTGGCGCCCTTTGACGATGCCGACCCGGTGCAACACGCCAAGGCCATCGTGGAAGAACTGCGCAAGTATGACGAGGCACTGCACCGCAAGCCGCGTTGGCTGGTGCTCAACAAGATGGACATGGTGCCCGTCGAAGAACGGGCAGCGCGGGTCAAGGACTTCCTCAAGCGGCTGAAGTGGAAGGGCCCCGTGTTCGAGATTTCAGCGCTGGCCCGGCAGGGGCTGGACCCGCTGATCCACGCCATTTACGACCACGTGGCCTCTCACCGCGCGCCGGTGGTGCCCGAGCCCGACGCCCGCTTTGAGGCCTCGGCCGAGGTGCTGCCCGAGCCCGATGCGGTGGACCCTCGATTCAGGCGCGACTGAATGAGCTGCGCCGACGTGTCCCACCTGAACCCTGCCGTGCTGCGCGATGCGCGCCGTATCGTCATCAAGGTGGGTTCCAGTCTGGTGACCAATGAGGGCCGCGGCGTGGACGCGCAGGCCATCGGCAACTGGTGCCGCCAGATGGCGGCCCTGGCGCAACAGGGCCGCGAGGTGATCATGGTCTCCAGCGGGGCCATTGCCGAGGGCATGAAGCGCCTGGGCTGGACCAGCCGCCCCAAAGAGTTGCACGAGTTGCAGGCGGCTGCGGCCGTGGGCCAGATGGGCCTGGCGCAGATGTACGAGTCCTTGTTGCGCGAGCAAGGCCTGCACAGCGCACAGGTGCTGCTGACCCATGCCGACCTGGCCGACCGTGAGCGCTACCTCAATGCACGATCAACCTTGCTCACCTTGCTGTCGCTGCAGGTGGTGCCGGTGATCAACGAGAACGACACGGTGGTCAACGACGAGATCAAGTTTGGCGACAACGACACCTTGGGGGCCTTGGTGGCCAACCTGGTGGAGGCCGATGCCCTGGTCATCCTCACCGACCAGAAGGGGCTGTACAGCGCCGACCCGCGCCAGGACCCCTCGGCGCGGTTCATCGAAGTGGCGGCCGCGGGTGACGCGTCTTTGGAGCAGATGGCCGGTGGCACGGGCTCGGCCTTGGGCAAGGGCGGCATGATCACCAAGGTCCTGGCCGCCAAGCGTGCAGCCGGCAGTGGCGCCTCTACCGTGATCGCCTGGGGCCGCGAGCCCGATGTGTTGCTGCGGCTGGCCCAGGGTGAGCGCATCGGTACGGCCCTGGTGGCCACCACACCCAAGATGGCTGCGCGCAAGCAGTGGATGGCCGACCAGCTTCAGTTGCGCGGCGCCGTGACGGTGGACGAAGGGGCCGTGGCCAAGCTGCTGGCCGAGGGCAAGAGCCTCTTGCCCATTGGCGTGGTGGAGGTAGAGGGGGAGTTCCACCGCGGGGACGTGATCGCCGTGCGGCGGGCCGATGGGGCCGTGGTGGCCCGTGGCTTGTCCAACTACTCCAGTGCCGAGGCGCGGCTCATCGCACGAAAAGCCTCATCGCAGATCGAATCGGTGCTGGGCTATGTGTACGAGCCCGAGCTCATTCACCGGACGAATCTGATCCTGGTGTGAGGCTGGGCTGGCCCACAGGGCCCTCGGTTGGCGCTTCGCTGTGGGCGGGGCCTGCGCTGCTGGCTGCAGCGCGCAGGCCGCCACGCAAGTAACGGTTGTTCGCATGCGCCCTGGGCAGAAAACGCGCCAGTTCGGTCAGGGCCATTTCGTACACCCCGCGCTTGAACTCGATCACCGCGTCCAAGGGCACCCAGTAGTCGTTCCAACGCCAGGCGTCGAACTCCGGGTGGTCGGTGGCGCGCAGGTTCATGTCGCTGTCGCGCCCCAACAGTTTGAGCAGGAACCAGATCTGCTTTTGCCCGCGGTAGTGGCCGCGCGACTCGCGCCGGATGTAGTGTTCGGGGACCTCGTAGCGCAGCCAGTCGCGTGTGCGCGCGATGATCTGCACATGATCGGGCCGCAAGCCCACCTCCTCGTGCAGTTCGCGGAACATCGCCTGCTCGGGCGTTTCCCCGTGCTTGATGCCGCCTTGAGGGAACTGCCAGGAATGGGTCTTCAGCCGTTTGCCCCAAAAAACTTGGTTGCGGCTGTTGAGCAGGATGATGCCGACGTTGGGTCTGAAACCCTCACGGTCGAGCATAATCAAACCCCAATTTTTTAAGTTGGATTGATTATTGCACCGGCCCTGTGCGTGCTGCCCATGCTCGCTAACCCTTGGGCCCCCATACGCACATGAAAGCCAGCCAGTTCCTCATCAGCACCCTCAAGGAAGCGCCCGCAGACGCTGAAGTCGTCAGCCACAAGCTGATGATGCGCGCGGGCCTGATCAAGCGCCTGGGCGCGGGCATCTACAACTACATGCCCATGGGGCTGCGCGTCATCCGCAAGGTGGAGGCCATCATCCGCGAAGAGATGAACCGAGCCGGGGCCATTGAGGTCACGATGCCGGTGGTGCAGCCGGCCGAGCTGTGGCAAGAGACCGGTCGATTCGACAAGATGGGCCCCGAGCTGCTGCGCATCGAGGACCGCCACGGGCGCGCCTTCGTCATCCAGCCCACCAGTGAAGAGGTGGTGACCGACATCGCGCGCCAGGAGTTCCGCAGCTACAAGCAGCTGCCCAAGAACCTCTACCAGATCCAGACCAAGTTCCGCGACGAGCGCCGGCCGCGCTTTGGCATCATGCGCGGCCGCGAGTTCACCATGAAGGACGCCTACTCCTTCGACCGCGACTCCGCTGCCGCTGCGCGCAGCTACGAGTCCATGTTCGCCGCCTACAAGCGCATCTTCGACCGCTTTGGCCTGCAGTACCGCGCCGTGGCGGCCGACACCGGCGCCATCGGTGGCGATCTCTCGCACGAGTTTCAGGTCATCGCCGACACGGGTGAAGACGCCATCGTCTACTGCCCCACCAGCGACTTCGCGGCCAACATCGAGTTGGCCGAAGCGGTGGCCTTGTTGCCCACGCGTGCAGCGGCCGCTCAGCCCCTGGTCAAGACCCCAACACCGGGCAAGAGCACCTGTGCCGACGTGGCGCAGCTCTTGGGCTTGCCCTTGCAGCAGACCGTCAAGAGCTTGGTGCTGGCCACCGACGAAACGGGTGAAGACGGCGTGGTCCACAAGAGCACCGTGTGGCTGCTGCTGGTGCGAGGTGATCACGACCTCAACGAGGTCAAGGCGGGCAAGGTCGAGGGGCTCAAGGGCGGGTTCCGCTTTGCCACCATTGCCGAGATTGAAGACCACTTCGGTTGCAAGCCGGGTTACCTGGGCCCCTTGAACCTGAAGAAGCCGGTCAAGGTGATCGCCGACCGTACCGTGGCCCACATGGCCGACTTCGTATGCGGCGCCAACGAGGCCGACTTCCATTACACCGGCGTGAACTGGGGCCGCGACCTGCCCGAGCCCGACGTGGTGGCCGACATTCGCAACGTGCTCGAAGGCGACCCCTCACCCGATGGGCAGGGCGTGCTGGCCATCCAGCGCGGCATTGAGGTCGGTCATGTGTTCTACCTGGGCACCAAGTACAGCAAGGCGATGAACGCGACCTTCCTGGACGAAACCGGCAAGCCCCAGTTCTTCGAAATGGGCTGTTACGGCATCGGCGTGACCCGCATTCTGGGCGCCGCCATCGAGCAGGGCCACGATGATCGGGGCATCATTTGGCCGGCGTCCATCGCGCCCTTCGAAGTCGTGATCTGCCCCATCGGCATGGACCGCAGCCCCGAGGTCAAGGCTGCGGCCGAGGCCCTCTACGGGCAACTGATCGCGCAGGGTGTGGACGCCGTGCTCGACGACCGCGGCGAGCGCCCTGGCGCCATGTTCGCCGACTGGGAGCTCATCGGCATTCCCCTGCGCGTGGTGTTCTCCGACCGCGGCCTGAAGGCCGGCACCGTCGAAATCCAAGGCCGCCGCGACCCCGAAGCCCAATCCGCGCCCGCCGGCGACATCCTCGCCGAGGTCCTTCGCCGCCGCTGAACATGGGGTCGGAGTCATTTTTTTGGCGAACACCTTCGGTTCGCCAGGGAAGTGAGCCTGCGCGCCCAACCAGCCGGCGCCGAACCTTGGCATGGGCCATGGGCATGGCCGGTGGCGCCGTGCTGGGGTTGCGCCCCCGACCGGTCCAGGCCGGCGCCCAGCGTGAAGAAGACCTCAGCGACTCGGTGCGCACGGCGCTCAGTGCGGCCGTGGCCGAGCGTGCGCCACCCGGGCCCCTTGACCACCCCGACGCCGCCACCCGGCTGGCACACCTGCGCTGGTGGGCGGCCTGCGGTGCACGCCTGCAGCCGCGCATGCCCGACGCGCCCACGCGTGACGAATTCCTGCAGACACTGTGGTACGAAGCCAAGCGGGCCGGCCTGGAGCCGGCCTTGGTGTTGGGCCTGATCGAGGTGGAGAGCAACTTCCGCAAGTACGCCGTGAGCACGGCCGGGGCGCGCGGCTACATGCAGGTGATGCCGTTTTGGGCGCGCACCATCGGCAACGGTGACCCCGCACACCTGTTTCACTTGCAGACCAACCTGCGTTTCGGTTGCGTGATCCTGCGCCACTACCTGAACCTGGAGCAGGGCGAGCTGTTCATGGCCCTGGGGCGCTACAACGGCAGCCGCGGCCAAGCGGCCTATCCGCAGGCGGTGCTGGCAGCCCGCCAGGGCTGGGTGGTCTAGGGCCTACAGGCCCGTCCAGGCCTGGGGCTGGGCACGGCCGATGCCCAGCAGCGCCAATACCCGCTCAACGCCATCGTCGATGATGGCTTGCACCGAGCTGGGCCGGTGGTAGAAGGCCGGCAGGGGCGGGAAGATGATGCCGCCCATCTCGGTGACGGCGGTCATGTTGCGCAGGTGGGCCAGGTTGAACGGTGTCTCGCGAACCATCATCACCAGGCGCCGCCGTTCCTTGAGCGTCACATCGGCTGCGCGCGTGAGCAGGTTGTCGCTCAGGCCATGGGCCACGGCGGCCAGGGTCTTCATGGAACAGGGGGCCACGACCATCGCATCCACCGGGTAGGAACCGCTGGCGATGCTGGCGCCCACGTCACCGGGGCTGTGGGCTTCGTGGGCCAGGGCTTCCAGCGCCTGTCGGTCCATCCCCAATTCGTGGTGCACGTTGAGGATGCCCGCGGAGGTGGCCACCAGGTGTGTGTGCACGCCCAACTCGCGGGCCCGCTTGAGCAGGCCTACCCCGTAGGCGGCACCGCTGGCGCCGGTGATGCCCACGATCAGGCGGTGGGGGCGGCTCATGCCCGGGTCAATCAGGTGCGTGTGCTCAGTGGGCCTGGCCCAGGGCCTGCTGCAGTTCGCCGCTTTCGTACATCTCCATCATGATGTCCGAGCCGCCCACGAACTCACCGTTGATGTAGAGCTGCGGGATCGTCGGCCAGTTGGCATATTCCTTGATGCCTTGGCGGATGCCCTCGTCTTCCAGCACATTGACCGTGGCCAGGTCCTGCACGCCACAGGCCTTGAGCACCTGCACCGCGCGGCCGGAGAAGCCGCACATGGGGAACTGGGCGGTGCCTTTCATGAACAGCACCACACGGTGGCCTTTGACGATCTGGTCGATGCGTTGGTGGATTTCGCTCATGGTGTTGGATCCGGTTGAACAAGACGACAGGAGCCAATTATCGGGGAAGGCGCCCGCCCGTACAGCGGGTGTGGCCTGAGAGGTCGTGGCGGTGGGCAATGTCCACGAATCCGGCCTCCACCAGGGCCTGAGCCACGGCCGAGGCCTGGTCATGGCCGTGCTCCAGCAACAGCCAGGCGCCGGCTTCCAGGTGGGACGGTGCTGCCTCGATGATCGACCACAGGTCGGCCAGACCCTGTTGGCCGGCCACCAGCGCGCTTGCCGGCTCGTGCACCAAGGCCGGCAAGTGCGGGTCGTCTTCGCGGATGTAGGGTGGGTTGGCCACGGCCAGATCGAAGCGCAGCCCGTGCACCGCGCCCCACCAGTGCCCCGTGTGAAAGGTCAGCGGCAGGCCCAGGCTGGTGGCGTTGTTCTGCGCCACCTCCAGTGCGGCCGGGCTGGCGTCACAAGCGTGCACCTGCGCCAGCGGGTGCGCGGCCTTGAGCGCCAGGGCGATGGCCCCGCTGCCGGTTCCCAGGTCCAGCACCCGCAGGGGCCGGCTGGGGGATGAAGGGCCGCCCGTCGGCTCAGCATCCGGCCACACCTCCAGGGCCCAGTCCACCAGGGTCTCGGTGTCGGGCCGCGGGTCCAACACGGCCGGTGTCACCTTCAGCATCAGGCCATGGAATTCACGGCGGCCCAAGAGATAGGCCAGCGGCACCCCTAGGGCACGCTGGTGCAGCCAGTGCATGGCTTGTTGGGTCTCGATAGGTGTAAGCGCATACTCACTATGAGCGATCAGCCAGGTGCGGCTCTGCTGCACCGCCTCGCCCAAGAGCAGCATGGCGTCCAGCCGCGCCACACCCTGCGCCTGGGCCTGGTGCAGGAAGGCCTGCACCGTCAGAGGGGTCTCAGCCACCGGCGCGCCCGGTTTCCAGCGCCTGCAGCTCCTCGGCCACCTGCGCCGCGTGCAGGGCCGAGACCAGGTCGTGGAGGTCGCCGTCCATGACCGCGCCCAGCTTGTAGAGGGTGAGGTTGATGCGGTGGTCCGTGACCCGGCCCTGCGGAAAGTTGTAGGTGCGGATGCGGTCGCTGCGGTCGCCGCTGCCCACCAGGCTCTTGCGGGTGGCGGCCTCGCGTGCAGCGCGTTCACTGCGCTCGCGGTCGCGCAGCCGCGCGGCCAGCACCTGCAGCGCTCGAGCCTTGTTGCGGTGCTGCGAGCGATCGTCTTGGCATTCGGCCACCAGGCCCGTGGGCAGGTGCGTGATGCGAACCGCCGAATCGGTCTTGTTGATGTGCTGGCCCCCGGCGCCGCTGGCCCGAAAGGTGTCGATGCGCAGCTCTGCCGGGTTGAGCTGCACCTCTTCGGCCTCATCGGGCTCGGGCATGACCGCCACGGTGCAGGCGCTGGTGTGGATGCGGCCCTGGCTCTCGGTGGCGGGTACCCGCTGCACACGGTGCCCGCCGCTTTCGAACTTCAGCCGACCGTAGGCCCCATCGCCTTCCACCCGCAGCACCACTTCCTTGTAGCCGCCCAGGTCGCTTTCGCTGGCGCTGAGGATCTCGGTGCGAAAACCATGGCGCTCGCTGTCGCGCAGGTACATGCGCAGCAGATCCCCGGCGAACAAGGCCGATTCGTCGCCCCCCGTACCCGCGCGGATCTCTACGAAGCAGGGCCGTTCATCGTCAGGGTCCTTGGGCAGCAGGGCAGCCTGCAACTCGCCGCTGAGCTGCAGCAATTCGGCCTGGGCCTGTTCGGCCTCCTCGCGCGCCATGGCTGCCATGTCGACATCAGCACCCAGGTCGCCTGCCAGCAGCTCTTGCGCAGCGGCCAAGTCCGACTCCCGTTGCCGAAAGCGGGCCCAGCGGTTGAGCACCGCCTGAACCTCGGCCTGCTCCTTGAGCAGGCTGCGGTAGCGCTTCATGTCCGAGGCCACCGAAGGGTCGGACAAGACAGACTCGAGTTCGGCGCCCCGCAGGGCCAGGCGCTCGAACTGCTCGCGCAGCGCCGCCTTCATGCAACAGGGTCGCTGCCGCGCAGGAACAGTCGAGACAAGGTGTGCGCCAGCGCGTCGCGCTGCTCACCTTCGCTGGCGTGCAGCTCGGCATAGGCCCCATGCAGCATCTTCTGGGCCAAGGCTTGGCTCAGCGCATCCATCACCACCAGCGGGTCCTCTCCCTTTGCCAAGCGTCGACGGGCCCGCACAAGCTCGGCCTCACGCCACGCCTGCGCACGGCGGTTGAGCGCCTGGATCAGGGGCACGGCTGCACGCTGGTCCAACCAATGCGCGAAGCTCTGAACCCCGGCATCGATGATGACCTCGGCTTGTTCCACAGCGGCCTGGCGCTTTTCGCTGGCCACCTGCACGATGGCCGACAGGTCATCCACGGTGTAGAGGTAGACGTCATCAAGCTGTGCCACCTCAGGCTCAATGTCCCGCGGCACGGCCAGGTCCACCATGAACAGCGGTTTGTGGCGGCGGGCCTTGAGCGCACGCTCCACCGCCCCCAGGCCAATGAGGGGCAGGCTGCTGGCGGTGCAGGACACCACCACATCGAACTCGTGCAGCCGCGTGGCCAGGTCGCTCAGGCGCAGGGCGTGGGCGTTGAAGCGTGCAGCCAGCCGCTCGCCGCGCTCCAGCGTTCGGTTGGCCACGGCCATGGCGCGCGGCTGGCGCGCGGCGAAGTGCGTGGCCACGAGCTCGATCATTTCACCCGCACCCACCAGCAGCACCTTCACGTCGCGCAAGTCTTCGAAGAGCTGTGCGGCCAGCCGAACCGAGGCCGCGGCCATGCTGATCGAGTGCGAACCCACTTCAGTCGAGCTGCGCACCTCCTTGGCCACGGCAAACGAGCGTTGGAAGAGCTGGTGCAGCGTGGTGCCCAGGGTGCCGGCCGCATCGGCTTCGCGCACGGCCTCCTTCATCTGGCCCAAGATTTGCGGCTCGCCCAGGACCATCGAGTCCAGGCCTGACGCCACCCGGAAGGCGTGGCGGGCCGCATCGCGCTCTTGGCGCAAGTAGGTGTGCTCGCGCAGCGTGCCGTCGGGAATACCGCCTTGCGAGGCCAGCCAGCTCAAGGCCGGCGCTGCAATCTCGTGCACCGCCGCCGCATCCGCCGCCACATACAGCTCGGTGCGGTTGCAGGTCGACAAGATGGCGGCTTCGGGCGCTGCGCGTTGCAACCGTTGGCGAAAGTCCTGCAGCACCGTGCTCAACTGGCCCGGCGCAAAGGCCAAGCGCCCGCGCAGGTCCAGCGGGGCGGTCTGGTGGTTGAGCCCAAGGGCGAGGACGGCCATAAGCGTCGAATTATAAAATTGCGGGCCTATGACCCCTGCGGACGCTGCCTGGCACCTGCTCAACGCCCTGGCGGCGCCGTTTTGGGTGGCGGTGTTGTCGGTGCTGGCCCTCTGGCTGCTCTGGCGCCGCAGCGTGGCCCGCCGCGCCTCAGCGGTGGCCTTGTTCCTGTGGGCCTACATGGCAGGCTTGGCAGCGCACGCTGCCGCGTGGGCCTACACCGGCGTGGAGGGCAGCATGCTGGGCTATGCGGGCATGGTGGTGGCCACGGCCTGTACGCTGTGGCTGCGGGCCTTCGCGTGGCCCGCGCCGCGCTGACGCGTCAAGCGACGGCGCCGACGGGGCGCACAGGGGCTTCAGCCGACCAGCACCTCGCCCCGCAAGGAGTGGGGCAGGGCCTGCGTGATACGCACCGAGAGCATCTGCCCATGCAGCCGTGTGCCCTGAGGGCCACCTTCAAAGTTCACGATGCGGTTGCACTCGGTGCGGCCCATCAGTTCCGTGGGTGAGCTGCCCGCCTTGCCGGTGGCGCTGTTGCGAGAGGGCCCTTCCACCAGGATGCGCTGCACGGTACCCACTCGACTCTCGCTGATGCGCTGCACGTTGGACTCAATGGTCGCCTGCAGGTGCTGAAGGCGTTTGAGCTTCAGGGCTTGTGGCGTGTCATCGGGCAGGTTGGCCGCGGGTGTACCGGGACGTGGGCTGAACACGAAGCTGAACGAAGCATCGAAGCCGACGTCCTC
>RFPX01000200.1 GCA_009925955.1 Betaproteobacteria bacterium | reverse complement strand
GGGCCCGTATCCAAAGCCTGTCCAGAGCTAAAGGCCGTGCTCACAGACCGCTGACCTTGCGCAACCTGGGTGACCGAGATTTCATAGCCCCCTGTTCGCGCGGCACCCGCCACACTGGCCGTGACCGCAGAGGGCTGGCTGTTTGACAGCTTGAAGCTTCTGAAGTCGCTCTCGCTTTTCAGGCCATCGAAGGCCTTTTGCAGTTCATTCACCGCCAGTTGAGTGGCCGTGTACCCCGAAACCTTGTTCTTGGACTTGTCGATACTGACCTGGATCAACTCTTCCTTGGGCTTGCGCTCAGCATCCACCAGGCTCTGTGCCAGAGCCTTGATATCAATGCCCGACCCCGTACCCAGGGCCGACACAAAGTTGGTACTTGAAACAGCCATCTCGCTTCAACCTATCCGATGTAGTTGAAAAGCGAGAGCTTCGACAACTGCGCGAAACTGCTCTGTGCCGCTTGCAGGCCCAACATTTCCTTCTGCATGCGGGTAACGGCCTCTGCATAGTCCACATCCTGCAGGTCAGACACCAGCCCCTTCATCCGGATCAGTTGATCCTCGATGTTGTTCGACTGGGATTCCACAGCAGACAAATCGGCGCCCACGTCTGCTTGTGCAAGCGAGATGCCCTGGTGAAGCGTGTTGATTTCCTCGATGCTGCGCTTCACATCGTCGATCCGATTGGCGTCCAAACCGGCCGCCAGATCATCAATCACCTTGAAGAAGCCGACGGATGTTGGCCCTCCGGGGCCAGTCCGAGTGACGGGCATGAACACATCGGTACCACTGCGGCGGTTGCTGATCACCCGTGCATCTCCGATGGGCACCTCGGTTTTGGTTTGGTCTCCGGCGTACACGCCGGACTGGCTGAAGGCATCCACGCCCACACGGCTGCCGCCAAACAGGCCCAGTGCGTTGGAGTCTTTGGTGTTGGCCAGCGAGTAGATTTGATCGCGTATGCCGCGAACTTCGATAGCAGCGATTCGCCGCTGATCCGCGCTGAGCGTGCCGTTGGCATATTGCACCGACAACTCTTTCAGGCGGGTCATCATCGAAGAAACATTGCGCAACGCGGTGTCTTGGTTGTTCAGCCGCTCGGTCAACTTCTCCAGATTTCCCTTGTAGCTCTCCTGCTGGGCCATCAAGGTACGCAAGCGCTGCAGCGTAGACGCCTTGTCCGGCGCATCACTGGCGTTGTTGATCTTCTTGCCCGTGCCCAGCTGCAACTGCACCTCGGCCAGGCGGTCTTGGTTACCCACCAGCTGCTGGCTGGCGCGTTGAAAAAACAGGTTGGTGGAGATCTTCATGCCCTGCCCTTTCAAATCCGCAGCACCGCATCGAACATCTGGGAAGCCACCTGCATCGACTTCGCCGCGGCTTGATAGGCTTGCTGGAAACGAATCAGGTTGGCGGCCTCTTCGTCCAGGCTGACGCCCGAGACCGATTCACGGGACTCCACGGCCTGTTGGTGCATCACCTCCAGCGCCTTGGTGGCCACCTGGGCCTGTTGGGCCACGTTGGTGACTTGGTCCACCACGTTCAGGTAGGCCTCGCCCACACTCATGCCCAAGCCCGGCCCCGTGATCCCCTTCTTTTCCAGGTCCACAAAGCGCAGGCCGTTGCCGTTGTCACCCAAGCCGTCTTGGTTGCCATTGACCACAAAGACATCGTTGGCCCTGGGCGCTGCTGAGAACTGGATCTGCAGCCCCCGGTAGCTGATTGCCGAACCTGCCGTGTAGGCCCGCTCAGCCATCACGGTGTTGGTGTTGGTGTCCACGATGCGATAGCGGTCGGCAGCCGTGAACTGGATCTGCAGCGGGTTGGCGCGCATCTGCTGGCGCTGCTCATCAAAGCTCAAGGGCTTGGCATTGAAGGCCGCTGCAATCTGCAATCTTCACGTCACCGCTGCCGGTGGTGAAGACCAGCAGGTCCTCTGGAACCGCCCCGTCCAAGTAAGCCGCCGTCCTGAAGCCCATGCGTGCCAACAACTGGGTGTCGCCCTGAGGGCCAAAACCCAGCTCAATCAATCCCTGCTGTCCGGCGGGACCTGAGGAAACCGGGCGGGTGAGCTCCAGGGTGCCGTCGCGCACCGAGGCCACCACACCATCCACAGCGGCTTTTTGGGCTGCGGTGGCGCTGCCACTGGCGGCAATGGCCTGGATAGCCGTGTTCAGCATCGCCGCCACGTCTTCGGGGCGGGTAACGGGCCCACCCGTGATCGGCAAGGTAACCCCGTTGAGCACGAGGCTGTTGGCCGGAACGGTCAGGTTTCCGACGGGAATGGGCAGCTCAGCCTGCAAGCGCGCGGGGCGCTGCTGGACCGATACCGGTACATGGTCCGCACCCAGCACCTGCACTTCCGTGGGCTTGGCGCGCGCACCGTAGAACATGGACAGGTCGCGGTAGGCTGCCGTTCCACGCTGGTTCAGGTACTCTGCGCTGTAGGTACTGCCCGGATGAAACGGCGCCGGTATGCTGTTGGCGTTGCTGACGAAGCTTGCTCCATCGGCCTGGGTGGTGCCCAGCAGGTGGCGCCCGTCACGGGTCATGATTTGAAGATTGGCGGCGCTTTGACCGGGATCCAGGTAGATCGCCACATCGCGCAGCCCTGCCGATACGGTGGCAAATGGCACCACCCGGTTGGCGTTGGTGACCTTGGCCTCCGATGGCACGGGGTTGTTCGCCAAGCCTCCCGGCGTGCCCAGAAGCGGGGCAGCCGCCTCACCCGCACCCTGGGAGATCTGGTCCAGGATGCTGGCCTTGACCGCACTGAGGTTGTCCACACCGCGAACCACGCGGAAGCTGGACGCTGCAGCCACCAGCTTGGGGTCGCTTTGCAAGGCATACAAGCCTGCGGCCGGCCGCGAAGAGGCCCGAACCACCACCTGCTCGCCGTTGACGGGGTTGCCCTTGAGGGTGACGGTCACGCCCCCCACCGA
>RFPX01000199.1 GCA_009925955.1 Betaproteobacteria bacterium | reverse complement strand
CGCCACAGCAGCACCGGCAGGATGGCGGCAAACACGATCACCTCCTTGAAGGCACTGGCCCAGAAAGAGCCAAAGCTCTCGATCAAGCCAACGAACAAGGCCCCCACCAGCGCCAAGGGGTAACTCGACAAGCCGGCAAACACCGCCGCCACAAACCCCTTCAGGCCAATCAGAAAGCCGGTGTCGTAGAACACGGTGGTGGTGGGGCTGATGAGCAGGCCCGACAGCGCGCCGATGAACGCAGCCATGGTGAAGGCGGTACGCCCCGCGCCGGTGCTGGAGATGCCCATCAGGCGGGCCCCGGTGCGGTTGACCGCCGTGGCCCGCAGCGACTTGCCCAGCAAGGTGTGCTCGAAGAGGAACCACAGGGCCACGATCAACACCAACGAAATCACGAAGATGATGATCGTTTGCCCCGAAAGGGTCAGCGCGCCCAGGCTGAAGCGTTCGTCCCAGAACGGCGGATTGCGAAAGCCTTCGGCGCCAAAAAAGAACAGGCCCAAACCCACCAAAGCAAAGTGCACACCCACGGAGACGATGAGCAGCACCAGAACGGTGGCGTCGGCCAAGGCCTCATAGGCCAAGCGGTAGATGAGGCTGCCAAAAGGGGTGACCACCGCCAAGGTGAGGGCGGCCTGCGCCAACAGGGGCCATTTCTGCGGTGCGGCCCAGATGGCCAAGAGGCTGATGAGGACCGGGTATGCAGCCACCTCCAGGGTCTGCTTCAACAGGCGCGGCGCCGACTGCCCCTGGCGCAAGCCCTTGGCCAGCACGCCGGCAGCGGCCAAGGCGGTCAGCGCCAGCAGGAACCAGACCGTCCCCGGTACCTGCCCCATTTGGAACATGGCCAGCGTCAAGGCGCCAAAGGCGACGAACTCGCCTTGGGGAACGAAGATGACGCGGGTGACGGCGAACACCAGCACGGTGGCCAGCGCCAACAGCGCGTACACCGAACCGTTGGTCACCCCGTCGAGCGCCAAGATGCTGGCGATCGTCATGTCCATGGTGCGTGGGTCTCCTGCTTGTAGGGCCGGTTCCGTGGGCTGGAATTTATTTACCGACCGGTCGGTCTATTTTATTGAGACCGACCCGCCATTCAGGGCTCGGGATGTCCGGACAAACCCGCGTCAGCTGCAGGCGGCGCGGATGTCCTCAGGCACTTCGATGCTGCGAAGCCGGTCCGGGTTCTCCGGGTCGCGCACACAGAACACCCGCAGCTCGGTGCCTTCACAGATCAGCTCGTCACCGCGTCGGATGGTGTGGCGCTGGCGGAAGGTCTTGCGGTTCCACTCCAGCACGCAGGTGTGCACCTCCAGGTCTTCGCCATAGGTGGCCGACTTCACGAAGCGGGTGTGGATTTCCAGCAGGGGCGTGCCGATGATGCCGCGTGTCTTCACCAATTCGCGCCAAGGTGGGATGCCACAGGCCACAAAAAAGTGCAGGGAGCTCTGGTCCATCCAACGGTTGAAGTTGGGGAAGAAGACGATACCGGCGGGGTCGCAGTCGCCAAACTCAACGCGCACCCGGTGGATGTGCGTTCGGGGCTCAACGGTGTGCTTGCTCATGACTTCAGCACCTTGGCCGCGCGGCCTTCCAAAAAGTCTTTCAGCCGCTCCTGCGCCTGCGGGGTGCTCTCGGCGATGGCCGCCATCAGCGACTCGGTGAACAGGCCCAGGCCCTGCGCCTGGTCGGCGATGCGCGGCAGGGCCTGCATGACCGCATAGTTGCTCATCTGCGCATTGGTGGCGATGCGCTGGGCCAAGGCCATGCCCTTGGCCAGTCCCTCGCCGGCGCCCACCACGTACTGCACGAGGCCGGCCTGCAAGCCCTCCTGTGCGTCATACACGCGCCCGGTGAGCATGAGGTCGCTCATCCGGGCCACGCCGATGAGGCGCGGAATGCGGGCCGAGCCGCCGCCGCCCACGAAGATGCCGCGCTGCCCCTCGGGCAGGCCGAAGTAGGCCGAGTCTTCGGCCACGCGGATGTGGCAGGCGCTGGCCAACTCCAGCCCACCGCCCACCACGGCACCGTGCAGCACCGCCACCACGGGTACCGGGCCAAACTGAACGGCGTCAAAGGCGGCGTGCCACATGCGCGAGTGCTGAACGGCACTGTCGATGTCGCGCGCCACCAGCTCGGAAAGGTCAAGACCGGCGCAGAAGTGACTGCCCTGCCCGCTGATCATCACCGCGCGCACGCCCTCGGGCATGTTCACAAAGACCGTGTGCAGCTGCTGAATGAAGGGGTCGGACAGCGCGTTGCGCTTGGCCGGGCGGTTGAGCTGCAGATGCAGCACCGGACCGGCGCGGGTGATGCGCAGCAGGTCCAGGGTGGCCAGCAGGCCCTGGACAGGCTGCTCTGCGTCACGGGCGCCGGCAGAAGGATCGACAGCGTTCATGGCTCGCTCAAGTTAAGGGATTCAAGAGGCAGAACTCGAATTTATTTCAAATTCTGAAATAAATCCAGCCACCGTGTGGCCCCAGTATCAAGCGCGCTGTGCAGCGGGCCTGCGCAAGCAGAGCGGCGACCTACCGCGCCCCGCGCCGCTGCTGGGCCAGCCACGCCGCCATGTGCGACTCCAACACCGAAAGCGGTACCGAGCCCGTGGAAAGCACGGCGTCGTTGAAGTCCCGCAGATCGAACCGATCACCCAGGGTGAGCTCAGCCTGCCGACGAAGCGCGCTGATGCGCAACTGCCCGATCTTGTAGGCCAGGGCCTGGCCGGGTGTCCCGATGTATCGGTCCACCTCGTTGACGATGTCTTGCTCGGTCTTGGCCGCGTTCGCCCGAAAGTAATCGATGGCCTGCTGTCGGCTCCAGCCCTTGGCGTGCAGGCCGGTGTCCACCACCAAACGCACCGCGCGCCACATCTCGTACACGAGTTGACCGAAGCGGTCGTAAGGGTCGTCGTACAGCCCCATGTCGTAGCCCAGCTGTTCGGCGTA
>RFPX01000198.1 GCA_009925955.1 Betaproteobacteria bacterium | reverse complement strand
ATCGCTGCCGGCAGCGATGCGGCGGTGGTGCTGGTGGACATCACCAAACTTGATCTTGCCTCGGCCACGCAGGCCCCGAACCAGGCCACCACAGCACCCGAGGTGCGCCTGCTGCCACAAACCCGGCGGCACAGCTTGCTGGCCCATCTGCTGCGCGTGCCCTCCATCGTGTTCGCCGTGAACAAACTGGATGCGCTGCCACCGGAGCAGGCGCAGAGCGCATTCGAAGCCGTATCAGCGGCACTTGGCCATTTCGCAAGCGAGGCGGGGATCGTTCCCAGCGCCATCGTGCCGGTCTCTGCCTTGCGGGGTGATGCAGTGGCCACCCCCTCGGCGCACTGGGATTGGTACAAGGGCCCTACCCTGTTGCAGGTTCTGGAAGGCTTGCCCACCGCGTCAGAAGAGCGCGACGGCGCTTGGCTGATGCCGGTCCAGTTCGTCTCGAGGGAGGAAGCCGCCCCTGGGCATGAAGGGGACACGCCCCCCACCGGTGGCACCGGGCATCAGCCCCGCATCTTTTGGGGACGGGTGGCCCGCGGTTCGGTGCGTGCGGGCGACACGGTCTGTGTGTTTCCCAGTGGCCAACAGGCCCGTGTCGCGGCGCTTCGACGGGCCGGTGTGGAGGTTGATCGCAGCGATGCCGGCCAATCTGCCGGCATCGTGTTGGACCGCCATGTCGACATCTCCCGCGGGGATTGGCTGTTGACCCCCGGCAGCACCGCCCCCTGTGAGCACTTCAGCGCAACCCTGGCCTGGCTGGACTCGGAGCCTGCGGTGCCCGGACGCAAATACTGGCTTCGGCATGGCCACCGCTGGGTGCAGGCGCGCCTCGTGGCCATCGACCACCGCCTGGACATCCACAACCTCAACACCAGTGCCTGCCCTGAACTGCAGGTCAACGAGATTGGCCGCGTGCAGTTCCAGCTGCAACAGCCCCTGCCGCTTCAGCCCTACGCTGAAAACCGCATCAGCGGTGCCTTGATCGTGGTGGACCCCAGCACCAACCGCACCAGCGGCGCCCTTCTGGTGGAGTCTGCGGTGCCGCACGCACCCGGGTCACAGGGGTGACGATGGGCGCCACGCGATGGGATGCACCGCGCACGGCGGTGAGCTTCGTCAGCGCCGGCCCCGGCGCTGCAGACCTCATCACCCTGCGCGGTCTGCAGCGCCTGCAATCGGCTGAGGTGGTGCTCTTTGACGCCCTGACCGATCCCGCCCTGCGGGCCTGGGCGCCCCAGGCGACGTGGGTCGACGTCGGCAAGCGCGGCTTTTGTGACTCCACCGGCCAGGCCCACATCAATGCGCTGTTGGTGCGTTGGGCGGCGCAGGGTTCGCGGGTGGTGCGGCTCAAAGGCGGGGATGCCAGCATCTTTGGTCGCCTCGAGGAAGAGATCGAGGCGCTGCAAGCCGCGGGCCTTTCCTATGAGGTGGTGCCGGGTGTGACCGCTGCCGTGGCCGCTGCGGCAGCTGCGGGCCGCCCCTTGACACGCCGAGGGCGCGGTCGAAGCGTCTGCCTGACCACCGCCGTGGCCACCGATCACAACGGGCAGCCCCAACTGCGCGACAGCCGCAGCGCCGACACCGAAGTCTTCTACATGGCCGGCCGGCAACTCGCCGCCTTGGGGCGGCGGCTGCAGCAGGCAGGGTGGCCAGCCGACACCCCCGCGCTGGTGGTTTCCCGTGCAGGCTGTGCCGATCAGCTCATCACGGACCATGTGCTCTCGGGCTTGGCCCAAGCTGCCCTGCTGCACAGTGGGCGGCCCACGGTGGTGACCGTGGGCGTGGGGGCTCAAACGCTGGGCCAGGCCACGCGTGCCCAGAGCCCCGCAGAGCCCACGACCCCCGTGCGGCTTGAACTCACACCCTGAACTGTCAATAATTGTGGACAATCCGGCGGTCAGAACCCGAGGCCGACCGCCCTAAACTTGCGGGTTTGCTCTCACGCAAGCCCCGCGCAACGCTGTTTTGGACTTGATATGACCCATGTTGTTTTGGAATCCTGCATCCGCTGCAAGTACACCGACTGTGTGGACGTGTGTCCCGTGGACTGCTTCCGGGAAGGACCGAACTTCCTGACCATCGACCCCGACGAATGCATCGACTGCGCGGTGTGCATCCCCGAATGCCCCGTCAACGCCATCGTCCCCGAAGAAGACGTACCGGCAGACCAGCAGGGCTTCATCGCCCTGAACGCTGAGTTGGCCAAGAAGTGGCCCAGCATCACCAAGCGCAAGGCCCCGCTGCCAGACGCCGATGACTGGAAGGACAAAAAGGACAAGCTCAGCGAACTCAAGCGCTGATTCCCTAAAATCCACACCAATGCGGCGCAACAGCAGTACGCGCCGCAGACGCTAGGGGTGCCCCACACGGGGCTGAGAACACACCCTAAGAACCTGTCTCCTTCGGGAGGTGCGGCATCCGCCGCATGAGGTCATCCTCGCGCAGGGAAGCGAGCTCGGCGACGGGCCGCCCGTCGCATCATCGGGCGTCCTGGCGTTCAGCACGTCACCCTGCCATATCGTACGGAAAGCACGACATGGCATCACTTCGACAAACCTCCGTGGCCTGTGCAGCAGCCCTGTGCTGCGCCTGGCCTTTGGCACACGCTCAATCGACCGCGGTCAGCGCCAACTCGGGCCCCGCCAACGCCGCAGCCGCAGCCGACCGCGTCACCGTCACCGGGCGCTTGAACACCTTGCCTTCGCTCAGCGGCTGGGACACACCCTTGCGGGAAACGCCCGTGTCGGTGACGCGCATCGGCGCCAGCGACATGGCCTTGGCTGGCGCCACGCGCCTGGCCGACCTGGTGGGATTTGATGCATCGGTCTCCGACGCCTACAACGCCACGGGCTATGTGGACTACCTCACGGTGCGCGGCTTCGTCATCGACAACCGCTACAACATTCGCCGCGAGGGCTTGCCCATCAGCGGCGACACGGCCATCGCACTGGAAAACAAATCGGCGGTGGAGG
>RFPX01000197.1 GCA_009925955.1 Betaproteobacteria bacterium | reverse complement strand
GGTCCCGTGTTGGCCACCTATGTGCAGCAGCCGCTGCAAGCGGCCTTCACAGGCGTTCCGGTGCTCGGTGCGCTGGTGGCGGGCCCGCCGGTGGGCATCGGCATTCTGTCGGCCGGCATCATCTTGGCCATCATGATCATCCCCTTCATTGCCTCGGTGATGCGCGACGTGTTTGAGGTGACGCCGCCCATGCTCAAGGAGTCGGCCTATGGGCTGGGCTCCACCACCTGGGAGGTGGTCTACAAGATCGTGCTGCCCTACACCAAGGCCGGTGTGGTGGGCGGCATCATGTTGGGCCTGGGCCGTGCGCTGGGCGAGACGATGGCCGTGACGTTTGTGATCGGCAACATGAACCAGTTGGACTCGCTGTCCCTGTTTGAGGCGGCCAACTCGATCACCTCGGCCCTGGCCAACGAATTTGCCGAGGCTGCAGAGGGCCTGCACCAGGCGTCTCTGATCTACCTGGGGCTGGTGCTGTTTTTCATCACCTTTGTGGTGCTGACCCTGTCCAAGCTCTTGTTGGCGCAGATGCGGCGTGCCGAAGGAGCGCGGTCATGAGCCTGTCCAACCCTGAGCGGATGGCCTTTGACCACTCTCGGCTGCGGCACCACCGCCGCCGCAAGTGGGTCAACCAGGTGGCCCTGGCGCTGTCGCTGGCGGCCATGGCCTTTGGCGTGTTTTGGCTCATCTGGATTCTGATCGAGACCGTGCGCCTGGGCCTGGGCGGCCTGAGCCTGGCGGTGTTCACCGAGATGACGCCGCCGCCCATGGCGGAGACCGGAGGCCTGGCCAACGCCATCTTCGGCTCGCTGACCATGGTGGCCCTGGCCACGTTGTTGGGCACGCCCATCGGCGTGATGGCCGGGGTGTACCTGGCCGAGTACGGCAAGACCACCTGGTTGGGCCGCATCACGCAGTTCATCAACGACATCCTGTTGTCGGCGCCTTCGATCGTGATCGGCCTGTTCATTTACGCGGTGGTGGTGGCCCGGGTGAAGAGCTTCTCGGGGTTTGCGGGCATCCTGGCCTTGGCCCTGATCGTGATTCCGGTGGTGATCCGCACCACCGAGAACATGCTGTCGCTGATCCCCAACGCCCTGCGCGAGGCTGCCTACGCCCTGGGCACGCCCAAGTGGAAGGTGATCAGCGCCATCACGCTCAAGGCGGCCCGTGCGGGTGTGATCACCGGTGTGCTGCTGGCCGTGGCGCGCATTGCGGGCGAGACCGCACCGCTGCTGTTCACCGCGCTGTCGAACCAGTTCTGGACCAGCAACCTGGGCGAGCCCATGGCCAGCCTGCCGGTGACGATCTTCAAGTTCGCCATGAGCCCCTATGAGAACTGGCAGAAGCTGGCTTGGGCGGGCGTGTTCATCATCACCATGGGCGTGCTGGCCCTGAACATCGCGGCACGCGCCCTTCTGCGCAACAAGCACTGAGCGGGCTCACCCAGCCACGCACTCAGAAGACCCCCTGCACCTGTCCTTACCAAGGAACACCATGAGCGCCGTCATCGACATGCCCGTGACCGAGAAGTCCAAGATCTCGGTTGAAAACTTGAACTTCTACTACGGTGGCTTCCACGCCCTGAAGAACATCCAGCTGCAACTCCCTGAGCGCAAGGTCACGGCCTTCATCGGCCCTTCGGGCTGCGGCAAGAGCACCTTGTTGCGTACCTTCAACCGGATGTTCGAGCTCTACCCCGAGCAGCGCGCCGAAGGCCAAATCCTGCTGGACGGCACCAACATCCTGGACAAGAAGCTCGATGTGAGCCTGATCCGCGCCAAGATCGGCATGGTCTTCCAAAAGCCCACGCCCTTTCCGATGAGCATCTACGACAACATCGCCTTTGGGGTGAAGCTGTTCGAGACGCTGTCGCGCGACGCCATGGACGAGCGGGTGGAGTGGGCCCTGAAGAAGGCGGCCCTGTGGAACGAGGTCAAGGACAAGCTGCAGCAAAGCGGCTCGGGCCTTTCCGGCGGCCAGCAGCAGCGCCTGTGCATTGCGCGCGGGATTGCCATCAAGCCTGAGGTCTTGCTGCTGGACGAACCCTGCTCGGCGCTGGACCCGATTTCCACCGGCAAGATCGAAGAGCTCATCGGCGAGCTCAAGCACGACTACACGGTGGTGATCGTCACCCACAACATGCAGCAGGCCGCGCGTTGCTCGGACTACACCGCCTATATGTACCTGGGTGACCTGGTGGAGTTCGGGCCCACCCGCGAGGTCTTCACCAAGCCCAAGAAGAAGGACACCGAGGACTACATCACCGGGCGATTTGGTTGAGGCCATCTGGCCGGCCACAGCCTCCGTCCCTCCCCACGACCGCGACCTGATCCAGGAAGACCACGATGAGCGACAAGCACCTTTCCACGCAGTACGACGCTGAGCTCAGCGCGATTTCCAACCAGGTGCTGCAGATGGGGGGCTTGGCCGAGTCCCAGGTGGCGCGTGCGGTGGAGGCCCTGACCCAACTCAAGCCCGATTTGGCTGAAGACGTGCTGATCCAAGAGGCGCGGGTCAACCAGATGGAGATGGACATCGACTCGGAGCTGTCGGCCATCATCGCCCGCCGCCAGCCCACCGCCCGCGACCTGCGCCTGCTGGTGGCCATCGCCAAGATGATTGCCAACCTCGAGCGGGTGGGTGACGAGGCCGCGCGCGTGGCCCGCACCACCAAGACCACGCCAAAAACCTGGCCGAAGTCACCATCTATGTGGTCAAGGGCGCCGACGTGCGCCACCAGGGTGTGGAGGGCCTGGACAAGGCGGTGGAGTAAAAAATTTGTTGCGCCGCAGCAAAAAAGGCTTGCAAAACGAAAAATCGGGCTTATCATTCGATCCATGTTGCAGTGCAGCAAACGCTTGAAGACTGCAACGGAAACGATCCGAGTCCCGATTTCTTTCTCTTTGCAACCTCATTTTTGGAGCCCATCATGCTGAACACGCAACAATTCATCGCCGCCCAACAAGCCCA
>RFPX01000196.1 GCA_009925955.1 Betaproteobacteria bacterium | reverse complement strand
GGTGCTGCACGGCTGCACCGTGGGGCGCAATGCCCTGGTGGGCATGAACAGCGTGGTCATGGACGAGGTGGAGATCGGCGAGGCCACCATCGTGGCCGCTGGCGCATTCGTACGCGCGGGCTTAAAGGTGCCGCCCCGCGTGCTGTTGGTGGGCACACCGGCCAAGGTGGTGCGCGAACTCAGCGAAGACGAAGTGAAGTGGAAAAGCGAAGGCACCGCCGTTTACCAAGCCTTGGCCCAACGCTGCCGCGCAAGCTTGGTGCCGGCACAGCCCCTCACCAGCGATGACGAAAACCGCCGCCGCTACACCGAAGCCGAGTTGCACGCCGGGCGCCGCGGCGCGCAAGGCGGCTTGAAATCGCTGGTGGAGCTTAAAAGAACCAGCTCATGAGCCCCAGGGTGAGCGCGGGGAAGAAGAGCATCAGCGTCAGGCGCACCAGGTCCCATGCCAGGAAGGGCATGACCCCCCGGTAGGTGTCGCGCATGGGCACATCGCGTGCGATGTTGTTGACGACGTAGACGTTCAGGCCCACGGGCGGCGCGGTCATCCCGATGCCCACCGTCATCAGCACCAGGATGCCGAACCAAATCGCCTTGGCTTCGGGGTTGAGCCCCCACAGGTCCAGGCCCATGATGGCTGGGAACAGGACCGGGATGGTCAGCAGCATCATGGACAGTTCGTCCATCACGCAGCCCAGCAGCACATAGAACACCAGCACGGCCGCCACGATCACCAGGGGCGAGACCTGCAGGTGGCTGACCCAGTCGGCCAGCCCCGCGGGCATCTGGGTGAGCGCCAGGCTGGCGTTCATCATGTCCGCACCCAGGAAGATGAGGAACACCATGGCACTGGTCTCGGCGGTACCCAGGAAACTGCGCTGCAAACCCGCCCAGTCCAACTCGCCCTGCAAGCAACCAGCCAGCAGCGTGGCCACCGCACCCACGGCCGCTCCTTCAGTGGGCGAGAACACGCCCGTGTAGATCCCGCCAAACACCAGCAAGAAGATCAGGACGATGGGCCAAATGCCCCACAAGGCCTGCCAGCGCTTGGCCCAGGGTATGGGGTCCAGTGCCGGCGCGAGGTGCGGCTGCAGGCGGCACACCAAGCCCACGACCACCATGTAGCCCAACATGGCCAGAATGCCCGGCACCATGGCCGCCGCGAACAGCTTGCCAATGTTCTGCTCGGTGAGGATGGCATACACCACCAAGGGCACCGAGGGTGGGATGAGGATGCCCAGAGTGCCGCCGGTGGCCAAGGTGGCCGTGCTCAGCCCCCCCGCATACCCATGGGCCTTCATCTGCGGGTACGCCACTTGGGTGATGGTGGCAGACGTGGCCACCGAAGAACCGCAGACCGCCCCAAAGGCACCCGCGGCCATGACCGATGCCATGGCCAAGCCGCCACGAATGTGGCCCAAGAAGGCCGCCGCGGCCTGAAACAGTGCCCGGCTGAGCCCGCCCTGGGTGGCGAACTGGCCCATCAGCAAGAACAAGGGAATGACGCTGAGGTCGTACACCGTCAGCCGTGCCACAGCCGTGCCCTTGAGTTGGTTGAGCAGGGCCGTCTCGTTGGTCAGCGCCCAATAACCCAGGGCACCGGGGATGAACATGGCCGCGGCAATGGGCACGCGCACGGCCATCAACAACAGCATGCCGCCGAACATGATCAGGCCCAAGGTGGTCGGGCTCACGCGGCGTCCTTGTTCACGGGGTCCAGGGTCTTCAGGGGATGGGCCAGCACGGCAGCCGGTTCCGCACGGCGCCGCGCGGCAAAGCCGGCCACCAAGCGCCAAGCCTGCCACAGGGCCACCCCAGCGCTGAGCACCAAGCCCGGCACCAAACCCGCATAAGCCCACCACATGGGCAGGCCCAGGATCATGGTGGTCTCAAAGGCCGCGTGGACCGACTGTGCCCCGACAGACGAGCGCCAGGCCAACAGCACGTACATGGTGGCGATCAACACGCTGCCCACGGCATCAAGCAGCCACTGATGGGCCTGGGGCAGGCCCTGTGTGAAGAAGTCGACGATGATGTTGCCGCGTTGCAGTTGGCACCACGGCAGGCACAGCGAAATGCACAGGGCGATGCCCACCTGTGTGAGCTCCACATCGCCCATGATGGGACGCGACACCAGGGCACGCCCGAGCACGCTGACCACCGTCATCACGCCCACCAGCAGCCCCACGGCAGCGCCGAGCAGGGCAAACCATCGGGCAGCCGTTCGGAGCAGGATGTGCATGGGGACGGTGCTGAACCAGGCCGCTTGGGGCGGCCTGGCACCTCAGCAGCGCAGCGGTTTACTTGCGGAAGCGGGCCAGGAGTTCGCGTGCCTCTGCCAGCAAGGCTTTCCCGTTGGCACCGCGCTTGTCCATGTCGGCCACCCAATCGTCATACAGGGGTGCAGAGGCCTTCACCCAGTTGTCCAACTCCGAGCCCGGAATCGTGTAGAACGTGTTGCCGCGGTCCTGGGCGGCTTTGCGCCCAGCAGCTTGGCTGTTGTCCCAGATCTTGCCGATTTGCTGGGACAGTGCAGCGCCGCTGTTGTTGTCGATCACCTTCTTCAGGTCAGCTGGCAGGCTGTCGTACTTGGCCTGGTTCATGGCAAACACAAAAACGGCGCTGTAAAGGGCGGGGCGTGCCGGGTCTGTTTCGCTGTGGAACTTCACCATCTCGTGAAGCTTCAAGGAAGGCATCACCTCCCAGGGCAGCAAGAAGCCATCAATGGTGCCCTTGCTCACGGCATCCGGGATGGCCGGCAGTGGCATGCCCACGGGCGTGGCGCCCAAGGAGGCCAACAGCTTGTTGGTTTGGCGCGTGGGGGCGCGCATCTTGAGGCCCTTGAAGTCCGCCAGGGTCTTCACCTGCCGGCCATTGGTGTGGACGTAGCCCTCGTCATGCACCCAGGTGGCCAGCAGCTTGGTGCCTGGAAACTCCTTGGTGGAGTGCTTGTTCATGTAGACCCAGGTGGCCTGTGCGCCCACCTCGGCC
>RFPX01000195.1 GCA_009925955.1 Betaproteobacteria bacterium | reverse complement strand
TTCTTGCGCGACCTGTCGGTTGCCTCCATCGAATTGTTGGCGGGCTCGGTGTTGTTGCTGTTTGGTGTGGTGTTCGGCCTGAGCACCTGGTCGGCTGCATTGGCCACTGGCGTCCCCACTCCGTTGGGCACGATCATGTTGGCCGCCATGCCCACCTTGGTTGGCTTGCAAATGCTGTTGGCCTTCATCGGCCATGACGTGGCGCAGCAACCCAAGAGCCCGGTACACCCTTTGCTGCCCGCAGCTTCTGGCCAGAACACGCCAAACCATGACCGGACTTGAAGCACTGCTGTTGATCAGCACGGTAGCGGCCATCGCATCGGGTCAGGTGGTTTTCAAGTTGGCCTCCATGGCCTGGTTACCAGGCTCTGGACTGATGGGTCTTCTCGGCTTGGGGTGGTTTTGGATCGGAATGGTGGTCTATGGCGGCGCCACCTTGGCCTGGTTGGCCTTGTTGCGCACGGTACCCCTGTCCATGGCCTATCCCTTCTTTGCATTGGCCTTCGCCATCGTGCCGCTGTTGTCCTGGTGGCTGCTGGGAGAGGCGGTGGGCATGCGCCACTGGATCGGCGCCTTGCTGATCGGCGCTGGCGTGTGGGTATCCGTGCGGTGATGCGTCAGCAGCTGTGGCAGCGGGCTTCGTGGGTTGCAGCTGCCAGCCTCATGCTGCTGGCCCTGCAGGTGCTGGCCCATTGGGTACCTCCGCTGCAGTCCCCGGATGAGCTGTCGCACCTGATACGGGTGGCTGGGCTGGCAGACGGTCAGGTTCGGCCCACGACCGAGCCGAACGCGAGCACCGGCAACCACTTCGACATTGGGCTGGCGACGTTGGCACAGGTCCATGTTCCCGTGATTAAGGATCGGAACCCGCCAGTGTCGGAGGATGCTGTGTTGGCCGCGAAATCCCAGCGATGGACCGGCCGCATGATTTTTGGCGAAGCGCCGGGCGCAGCGATCTACATGCCGGTCATCTATGCGCCGGCTGCGGTGGGTTTGGCCATCGGGCAGGCCCTGAATTGGACCGTGATGGACAGCTATCACCTCGCAAGGCTGAGTTCACAGCTGTTTTGTGTGACGGTAATGGCGATTGCCGCCTGGATTTGGCTGCCTCCCATGTTGGCCTGGGCCGTGTTGTTGCTGCCCATGAGCCTGTTCCAAATGTTGTCTCCGGTGGTGGACGGGCCAGCCCATGCCCTGACACTGCTGGGCCTGTCCTTGCTGATGCGGCTTCGGATGGAGCCACGCGCGGTTTGGGCGTGGAGCACGGCGGCTTGCCTGCTGGTGCTGGTGACGGCACGCCTGCACTTGCTTCCCCTGTTGCTGGTGCCTCTGTGGTGGGCCTGGCGCAGACCCTGGGCAGCAGACGGTGCCGACGGAGTTTCCGGGGGCGATCAAGCCCGCCGAACCTTGGTTTGGGCCGGCGCAAGCAGCCTGGCTGGCGTGCTGCTGTGGACAGCTTGGGCGGCCAGCACCGTGGGACCGGCTGGTGCTGGCCATGTGTGCCTTGGCCTCGTGCTTGCTGGCGTTTATGCTGATGCTGGTGACATGGAGCCCTTTCCCAGCGGATCTGATTGAAGGTGTGCAGGGCCGGTACTTCATTGCACCTGCGTTGGTGTTGGCCTATGCAGCGGGGGTATGGCTGGGGCCATCAGACGCAGCGGGTCATCGTGCCCGCACGCCCGCTTGGGCGCTCGCTTGGGTTCTGGTGTTGGTGGCCTTGTTGACATTCGCGGGATTGAGCATGGACTATCTGGCCGGAACCCTTCAAGCCCGCTATCCGGCCTGGGCCTGGGGCGGGTTGTTCAGATGAGTCAGCAGGCGATGCAAGAAGAGCGTGACTTGGTGCCGTACACGGCCGAGGGTGTGATCCAGGCCGCACGGGTGCTGGTGGTGGCCCCACACCCGGATGATGAGGTCTTTGGATGCGGTGGCTGCGCACGGCTGCACGTGCTGGCCGGCGCTGCGGTTGATGTACTGGTGTTGACCGATGGCTCAGGAGCCGGCGTCCCCGCCGTGCGCGCCGCTGAATCCGTGGCCGGCTGCGCAGCCCTGGGTCTGAAGGCACCCGCCTTTTGGGCATATCCCGACCGCGCCCTGGGCTTTGATGACCACCTGCTGCAGGGCCTGAGCGATCGTCTTCAGCAAGCCATCATGCAAGGTGGCCATGACCTGGTGTACGCGCCCTCCCCCTGGGAAGTGCACCCCGATCATCGTGCAACGGCCTGGGCGGTGGCCCGCAGCGTGAGGCTTTCACGATTGGCCGGTTCTGCAGTGCGCTGGGCCGCTTACGAGGTCGGGGTGCCGTTGTGGCCACACCGCCTGGTGAATGTCGACGCCGTATGGGCCGACAAGCGGGCAGCCATGTCCTGCTTTGGGTCCCAGCTGGCGTTTCAGCCCTATGACGAACACATCACCGCCCTGAACCGCTACAGAAGCTACACGGTCAGCGGGCAATGCCGCTATGCCGAAGCCCTTTGGTTTCCTGATGAAGGGGCTCTGCAGGCCGTCGAGTCGGGCAGGGCCAAGGGGTGGCCACACCCCTGTATGCCTGACCTGGCCAAGCAACCATAAGCAGCGGTTTGCACCGGCATCGGGCCCTGGGGGTGGCCGGCCTAGAATGCGCGGTTGGCCTCGTCGCTGCCGTCCCCGTTCCCTGCGTTGGGCGTAGCAGCTGGATGACTCTCCCGTACACGCCCCCATGAGCACCACGCCTGCACCGCAAACGCCGCCCCCGGCAGCCCCTGAAGCCCCCGACGAAAACAAGTTGATGGCCGAGCGGCGGGAAAAGCTGGCCGCGCTGCGCGCGCAGTGCGCGGATGCGGGCACCGTCCCCTTCCCCAACGACTTCAAGCCCCAGCACCAAGCCGGCGATTTGCAAACACGCTATGCCGGCGTGGCCAACGAGGTGCTGGAGCCGCAAGCCGTGGCGGTGAGCGTGGCCGGGCGCCTGATGCTCAAGCGGGTGATGGGCAAGGCCTGCTTTGGCACGCTGC
>RFPX01000194.1 GCA_009925955.1 Betaproteobacteria bacterium | reverse complement strand
GAGATGTGCAACTTGGATCCCTTCGGGATTCCCGCGAAATCGCTATCAAGGATCACGTGATGAGGCGGTTTTGCCTTCATCTTTTCACCCCATGTCTTCTTTTGTCGTGGCATAGCGAACTCCGATTGCTTGCAGGTGTGAAGTATGGTGAGGCCGGTCGGCGGTGCAGATAATCCCCGCGAAAGCCCTAATCCTTTGGGGCTCAACCCATCGGATGGGGTTTCTCTTACGGCGCCTAACCAGCGCTTGAAGAATGCAGCCCTGGCGGAGGGCTTCAGCGCGACGGAGACCCCGTGACGATCAGAACGGTGGTATACCAAAAACACCCACACTTTCGGAGGCGCGATGGGATCCGATCTCACGGGGCACGCAGATGCCTTGCAGGCGGTGCTCACCGCCAAGGGTTTGCTGCAGCCTGCTGACCTGGAAGACTTCCACCACAAGGTCACCGAAGAATGGCTGCCCCGCAATGGGGCACGGTTGTGCGCGCGGGCCTGGGTAGACCCGTCCTTCAAGGCCGAGCTCTTGCAGGACGGGCGGGCCGCTGCGGCCAGCATGGGCCTTGCGATGCCCGAACACCACCGCAGCCTGGTGGTGTTGGAGAACACGGCCGATCTGCAGAACGTGATCTGCTGCACCCTGTGTTCCTGTACGGCCTTCACCATCATCGGCATGGCCCCGGGCTGGTACAAAGACCTGGAGTACCGTGCTCGGGTGGTAAGGGAAGCGCGCACGGTGTTGCGCGAAATGGGCTTGGACCTGCCGCCGTCCATCCGCATTCGGGTGTGGGACACCACCACCGACACGCGGTACATGGTGTTGCCCCACCGCCCTGAACACACGCAGGGCTGGAGCCTGGAGGCGCTGGAAGCCTTGATTACCAAGGAATCGATGATTGGTGTGGCGCGGCTGGAGCCGCCCTACACAGGGGGCTGATCATGGACGGGCTGCACGACCTCGGTGGGCGTCAGGGCTTTGGGCCCGTGGTTCGGCAGGGCCATACCGAGCCGTTCCACAACGAAGCGGAGATTCGCATTGCCGCCATGTGGGTGCGCTTGGTGCGCCATGGGGTGTACAACATGGACGAATACCGCCATGCCATTGAGCGCATGGAGCCGCGGCACTACATGACGGCGTCCTACTATGAGCGCACGTTTACCGCTGTGGCCAGCCTGTGCGTGGAGCGAGGCGTGTTCAGTGCCGGTGAGTTGTCGGCTGCTGCGGGTTTTGAAGTGCCGCTGTCTCGTCCTGGCCGTCAAGGCCGGGTTGCCGATGCCCAGTTGCCCGAGATCCAGGTGGGCGACCGCGTACGGGTCAAGGACAACTTCGTTCCCGGCCATATCCGCATGCCCGGCTACATCCGAGGCAAAGAGGGCGTGGTGGTGGGCGTCTCGCCGGCCTATCCCTATCCGGATGCACACGGCCATGGCTTGCAGTCCGCCTGGCAGCGCAGCTTTGACGTGCGCTTCTCTGTGCGCTTCTCTTCACGCCACTTGTGGCCCGATGGCGCGGAAGACGCCGAGGTGCAGGTGGGTGTCTTTCATTCCTATTTGCAGAGGTTGGGATGAGCCCTGATCGCCCGATGGCATCCTTGCAGATCGACTTTGTGTCCGATGTGGCCTGCCCCTGGTGTGCCGTGGGCCTCAACGCCTTGGAGCAGGCCCTGGAGCGCGTGAAGGAGTCGGTGCAGGTGGAACTGCGCTTTCAGCCCTTTGAGCTCAACCCGCACATGGGCCCACAGGGCGAAGACAGTGCCGAGCATCTCAAGCGCAAATACGGCATGGGGGATGAACAGTTGGCCGCTGCCCGCGAAAACCTGCGGCGGCGGGGTCGAGAAGTGGGCTTTGAGTTTGGACAACGCCCGCGCATCTGGAACACGTTTGACGCGCACCGGCTGATTCACTGGGCGGGCTTGCAGGGGCGCCAACAGGCGATGAAGCGTGCCTTGCTGCAGGCCTACCAGGGTGATGATCGAAACCCGGCAGACCGAGCCGTGCTGATCGACTGCGCAAGGCAATGCGGCTTAGACCAAGCGCAAGCTGCTGCGGTGATCGACAGCCAAGCCTATGCGGCGGAGGTGCGGCAGGCTCAAGCCATGTGGCGCCAAGCGGGTATCCAATCGGTTCCGTCGGTCATCATCAACGGGCGGCACTTGATCCAAGGCGGGCAGCCGGTGGAGGTCTTTGAACAGGCGCTGCGTCAGCTAGCGCAGCCCGCCGCCCAGGGCTGAGCCGATCGGCACACAGCCGTTCAGGGCAAGGCCGATCCTTACCCCAGCCGTCGCGCCAAGCCTGACGCCAACCCTGACGCCAACCCTGATGCTAGCGGTGTGGCGCTCGCTGTTCCAGCATGGTGTGGATGGCCAGCCCAAGGGCGGCACCCACACCCTGCGCCGCCACGAAACCCCAGGCACTGCCAGGCGCAATGCCCGCAAAGCTGTCGCTGAACATGCGACCGAAAACCGCCGCAGGGTTGGCAAAGGACGTTGAGGCGGTGAACCAGTAGGCCGCGCCGATGTAGGCGGCCACCATGGGTGCCGCGCGCCCGGGCGGTGCGCGCAAGATCACCAGCAGCAGGCCAGCGGTTGCCACCGCCTCGGCCACCCATTGGCCCATGCCATGGCGAACCTTGCTGGAGAACTGCAGCACCTGCAGGTCGAACATCAGGTGTGCCAACCAGGCGCCGAGCATGGCCCCCAGCAGCTGCGCAGCCACATAGGGTATGAACGAAGCCCTGGGCAGATCCCCCCGCCAGGCCATCACGGCGCTGACCGCAGGATTGAAGTGCGCACCGCTGATGGGGCCGAACACCTCAATCAGGACGTACAGGCCACCGACCGTCGCCAGGGTGTTGGCCAGCAGCGCCAGGGCCATGTTGCCGTCGGCCAACTGCTCGGCCATGATCCCCGATCCGATCACGACGGCCAGCAGCAGCATGGTGCCGATGGCCTCGCTGGCCAGCTTGCGCAGCAGGTCCATCGTCAGCCCGCGGCGATGTCGG
>RFPX01000193.1 GCA_009925955.1 Betaproteobacteria bacterium | reverse complement strand
GGATGCGGTTTGTGCTACTTGTGGTTCTTGTGGGCGGGCTCACGGGCTGCTCGCGGGTTGCACGCCGGCGGGCAGGCAAAGGGTGCAGAATAGGCGCGCCACCTTCTGACCCGCATGAACGACACCGCCGTGCTCCTCATCGCCCACGCGCCCTTGGCTTCGGCCTTGCGCAGCGTGGCTGAACACGTCTATCCGGATTGTGCAGCCCGCCTGTGCACGCTGGATGTGCTGCCGGGCATGCCTCCATCGCAGATCGAAGAGCAGGCCCGTGAGTTGATGCGCCGGATGCCGCAGCCTGAAGTGTTGGTGCTGACGGATGTCTTTGGCGCCACACCGTGCAATGTGGCGCAGCGCTTGTCCGACCAGCGGCGCATCCGCGTGGTCACCGGCGTCAACGTGCCCATGCTGTGGCGGGTGCTGTGCTACGGGCAAGAAGGTGCCGAACGCCTGGCTGAGCGCGCCATCAGCGGGGCCACGCAGGGTGTGATGGCGGTGGAAGTCCGTGCACCGCAGTACCAGGAGCCACGAAACCACCATGGTCAAGACCGCCATCACGATCAGTAATCAACTGGGCCTGCATGCCCGGGCATCGGCCAAGCTCACCAAGCTGGCCGGCAGCTTTGCCTGCTCGGTGCATTTGAGCCGCAACGACCGGCGCATCAACGCCAAGAGCATCATGGGCGTGATGATGCTGGCTGCCGGGCTGGGCGCTGAGGTGGAAATCGAGTGCGAAGGGCCCGATGAGCAGCAGGCCCTGGAGGCCTTGGTGGCCTTGATCAACGACAAGTTTGGCGAAGGCCAATGAGCATGCAGCAAGGCCTGCCATGAGCATTCAGGTTTTCGGTCTGGCGGTTTCCAAGGGCGTGGCCATTGGCCGCGCTGTGCTCATCGCGTCCAGCCGTATGGATGTGGCCCACTACTTTGTGGACGCCACCCAGCTGGAGCCGGAGGTGGACCGCCTGATCCGCGCGCGTGACGAGGTGGCCGCCGAACTGCAGGCCCTGCAGCGGGACATGCCCAGCGATGCCCCCGGCGAGCTCAACGCGCTGCTCGACGTGCACCTGATGCTGCTGCACGACGAGACCATGATTGCGGCGACCAAACAATGGGTGCGCGAGCGCCACTACAACGCTGAGTGGGCCCTGTCGGCGCAGTTGGAAGTCCTGTCTCGTCAGTTCGATGAGATGGAGGACGAGTACCTGCGTGAGCGCAAGGCCGACATTGAGCAGGTCGTGGAACGTCTGCTGCGCGCGCTGCAGCGCTCTGCACTGGGCGAGGCTGCTGTCCATCACGCGGTTCAGCACGACTTCGGCGGTGAAGAGCCCTTGATTTTGGTGGCCAACGACATTGCCCCAGCCGACATGCTGCAGTTCAAGCGCAGCGTCTTTGCCGGTTTCGTCACCGATGTGGGCGGCAAGACCTCGCACACCGCCATCGTGGCCCGCAGCATGGACATTCCAGCGGTGGTGGGCGCGCGCGAGGCCAGCCGCCTGATCCGCCAGGACGACTGGGTGGTCATCGACGGCGATGCCGGCGTGGTGATCATCAATCCACCGCCCATCGTGCTGGAGGAGTACCGCTTCCGCCAACGCCAAAGTGAGCTGGAGCGCGCCCGCCTGAACCGCCTGCGCCACACGCCGGCTGTCACCCTGGACGGTGAGCGGGTGGAGCTGTTGGCCAACATCGAGATGCCTCGGGACGCGCAGGCCGCTGCACAGGCCGGGGCCGTGGGCGTGGGCCTGTTCAGAACCGAGTTTCTGTTCATGAACCGTGACGGGCACCTGCCCTCCGAGGATGAGCAGTTCGAGTGCTACCGCAGTGCCGTGCAGGACCTGCAGGGCCTGCCGATGACCATCCGCACCGTGGATGTGGGCGCCGACAAGCCGCTGGAGCGCATGAGCATCCACGAGCTGCGCCATGAGCACGTGCTCAATCCGGCACTGGGCTTGCGGGCGATACGCTGGAGCTTGTCCGAGCCCGCCATGTTCCTGCAGCAACTGCGGGCCATTCTGCGCGCCAGCGCCTACGGCAAGGTGCGCATCCTGGTGCCGATGGTCGGCCACCTCAATGAGGTTCGCCAGACGCTGGCGCAGATTGCACTGGCCAAGCGACAGCTCACCGATGCGGGCATTCCCTTCGCCGGCGCGGAGCTCGGTGCGATGGTGGAGATCCCGGCCACGGCCATCATGATTCCGCTGTTCGCGCCGCACTTTGACTTTTTGTCCATCGGCACCAATGACCTGATTCAGTACACCCTGGCCATCGACCGTGCCGATGAGCAGGTGGCCCACCTGTACGACCCCTGGCACCCTGCGGTGCTGCAGCTGATTGCCTCCACCATCGAATGCGGCAACCGCTTGGGCAAATCGGTGAGCGTGTGCGGCGAGATGGCCGGTGACCCCGTGTTCACCGAGGTCCTGCTGGCCATGGGCCTGCGCAGCTTCTCCATGCACCCCTCGCGCATTGCCGAGGTCAAGCAGCGTGTGCTGCGCTCCGACACGCGCCACCTTGCGCAGCACCTTCAGGCGGTGCTGTCCGATGAGCATCCCGAACAGGCTGCGGCCCGGGTGTTTCGCGCCGCGCGGTGACGTTTGAGCAGCAGCGCTTGCGCTGCTTCTAAAAACTGGTGTAGACTGGCGGGCTCCGCTTGTGAACGGCGCCTAGCAAAAACCCTTAGATTTCGATCGGGGTTGACGAGGGGCAAAAAAACGTGTCACAATCGCAGGCTCTGCTGCAAACGGTGGGGTGCTTAAGCGACGGCTCTTTGGAGTGTGTGGTTTAGGTGCTGAGGTGGTCTTTCGGGGCTGCTGGGTTTGTGGCGATGTTCTTTAAAAATTGACAGCCGATAAGTGTGGGCGTTCAGGTGCTGGCTCTGAGAGGGGCTTAAAGCCGCAAGGCAACTTGTGGTGTGGTGCTTGGATGCTCATGAAGTGAAGTTCACTTCAATTCAATGAGCAAAACTATTTGCAGAGATCGAACTGAAGAGTTTGATCCTGGCTCAGATTGAAC
>RFPX01000192.1 GCA_009925955.1 Betaproteobacteria bacterium | reverse complement strand
GCCACATGGCCCACCACCATGCCCCAGGTGCCGCCGCTGAAGCGGCCATCGGTGATCAGGCCCACGCTCTCGCCCAGGCCTTGGCCGATCAGGGCGCCGGTGGGCGCCAGCATTTCGGGCATGCCCGGGCCACCCTTGGGCCCCAGGTAGCGCAGCACCATCACGTCGCCCGCCTTGATCTTGCCGTCCATGATGGCCGCCAGCGCTGATTGCTCGTCGTCGAACACACGGGCCGGCCCGGTGATCACCGGGTTCTTCAGGCCGGTGATCTTGGCCACGCAGCCTTCGGGGCTGAGGTTGCCCTTGAGGATGGCCAGGTGCCCCTGTGCGTAGATGGGCTTGCTCACCGGCAGGATGACATCTTGGTTCGGGTCCAGGTCGGGCACATCGGCCAGGTTTTCAGCCACCGTCTTGCCGGTGATGGTCATGCAGTCGCCATGCAGCAGGCCGTGCTTGAGCATTTCCTTCATCAGGGCCGGAATGCCGCCGGCGCGGTGCAGATCAATGGCCAGGTACTTGCCGCTGGGCTTGAGGTTGCACAGCACCGGAATCTTCTTGCGCATGCGCTCGTAGTCGTCGATGGTCCAGTCGACGCCCGCGCAGTGGGCAATGGCCAGGTAGTGCAGGATGGCGTTGGTGGAGCCCCCCGTGGCCATGATCACCGCCACTGCGTTTTCAATCGCCTTCTTGGTGACGATGTCCTTGGGCTTGAGGTCCTTCTTCACCGCCTCAACCAAGATGGCTGCGGCCTTCTTGACGCTGTCCACCACCTCGTCTTCCACATTGGCCATGGTTGAGGAGTAGGGCAGGGACATGCCCAGGGCCTCGAAGGACGAAGACATGGTGTTGGCGGTATACATGCCGCCGCAGGACCCACTGCCCGGAATGGCGCGGCGCTCGATTTCGCAGAAGTCTTCTTCGCTCATCTTGCCGGCGCTGAACTGGCCCACGGCTTCAAACACGCTGACGATGTTGAGGTCCTGGCCCTTGTACTTGCCCGGCAGGATGGTGCCGCCGTACACGTACAGCGACGGTACGTTGGCGCGCAGCATGCCCATCATGCCGCCGGGCATGTTCTTGTCGCAGCCGCCAATCACGATCACGCCGTCCATCCACTGGCCACCCACGCAGGTCTCCACGCAGTCGGCAATCACCTCTCGGCTGACCAAGGAGTACTTCATGCCCTCGGTGCCCATGGCCATGCCGTCGGAAATGGTGGGCGTGCCAAAGAGCTGCGCGTTGGCGCCGGCCTGCTTGAGGCCCTCGACCGCTGCATCGGCCAGGCGCTGCAGGCCGGAGTTGCAGGGCGTGATGGTGGAGTGCCCATTGGCCACCCCAATCATGGGTTTGCCGAAGTCCGTTTCCTTGTAGCCCATGCCGTAGTACATGGAGCGGTTGGGCGCGCGGGCGACGCCCTCGGTGATGTTCTTGGAGCGGCGGTTGCTGGGTGTGCTCATGGGGAGATCGAAGTAGGGCGGGAGGCGCACATTCTAGGTTCCGCTGATAGCATGCAGGCCATGTGGATGCATCCCCAGTTTGACCCTGTGGCCTTGTCGCTTGGGCCCATCCAGGTGCATTGGTACGGTCTGAGCTACCTCCTGGCCTTTGTGCTGTTTATGTGGACGGCGCGGCTGCGCCTGAGGCAGGGCGCCATGGCCGGGCAGGGCTGGACGACCCGTGATGTGGAAGACCTGATGTTTTTCGGCATCTTGGGGGTGATCCTGGGCGGGCGTTTGGGATATGCCTTGTTCTACAAGCCTGAGCTGTACCTGGCGCAGCCCCTGGAGATTCTGAAGGTGTGGCAGGGCGGCATGTCCTTTCACGGCGGGCTTCTTGGCGTCTTGGCCGCCATGGCCTTGTTCGCTCGTCTGCGCCGGCGCTCTTTCTTGCAGGTCACCGACCTGATCGCGCCTTGTGTGCCGCTGGGCTTGGCCAGTGGGCGTTTGGGCAACTTCATCAATGGGGAGTTGTGGGGCAGGGTGGCCGACGCCAGCCTTCCGTGGGCCATGGTGTTTCCACAAAGCGGCGTGATGTTGCCGCGCCACCCATCACAGCTGTACCAATTGCTGCTTGAAGGTGTGTTGCTGTTCGTGTGTTTGTGGCTGTATGCACGCCACCGGCGTGGCTTGGGGCAGGTGTCCGGCCTGTTCCTGGTGGGTTACGGAGTCCTGCGCTTTGTGGCCGAGTTCTTCCGTGAGCCCGACGCTTTTCTGGGGCTCTTGGCCCTGAACATGAGCATGGGGCAATGGCTGTGCGTGCCCATGGTGGCGGCGGGGCTGGTGCTGTGGTGGCGCGGCGCGCGCGACTGAAGCGCGGGGTTGAAAGAGCGATGAGACAGATTTTTTTGGATACCGAGACCACGGGTCTGAGCCCCGAGGCGGGCGACCGTGTGATCGAGATCGGCTGCGTAGAGATGGTCAACCGACGATTGACCGGCCAAACACGCCACTACTACCTCAACCCTGAGCGTTCCAGCAGCCCGGAGGCCCTGGAGGTGCATGGTTTGACCGACGAGTTCCTGGCTGACAAGCCCAAGTTTGCCGAAATTGCCGATGACTTCCTGGCCTGGCTGCAAGGGGCTGAGGTCATCATCCACAACGCCGCTTTCGACCTGAACTTCCTGAACCACGAGCTCAAGCGCCTGGGGCGTGAGCCGTTCTCGCGCCACGTGCCGGCCGTGACCGACAGCCTGTTGATGGCACGCGATATGTTCCCTGGCAAGCGCAACTCCCTGGATGCACTGTGCTCACGGCTGGAGGTGGACAACAGCAACCGAACCTTGCACGGTGCGCTGCTGGACGCCGGCTTGCTGGCCGAGGTGTTCATCCGCATGACGCGCGGGCAAGACAGCCTGGTCATCGATCAGGGGCACGGGCATGCACAGGCGCTGGGCGAGCAGAGGGCGGCCACGCAGGATCTGGCGCGCCTGGCCGTGCTGTTGGTGCAACCCGATGACCACGAGCTGGCAGAGCACGAGCGGGTCTTGGCCGAATTGGACAAGGCCAGTGGCAACAAGACGGTGTGGCGCGAACTTGTGTCATAATGGAAGGCTTCCGGACGCGAGCAGCG
>RFPX01000191.1 GCA_009925955.1 Betaproteobacteria bacterium | reverse complement strand
TCGACCATGGCCCTGATGACCGAGCTGATGCAGGACCAGGGGCGCGTCCTGGAGCATATCGTTCGTCAGGCGTCTGACCAGGTCGATGCCATTGAGGACCAGCTGCTCCGTGGCCGTCTGGCCGCGCGCCGCGCCGACCTCAGCCGCTTGAGGCGGGTTCTCGTTCGTCTGGAGCGCCTGTTGGCACCTGAGCCCGGCGCGCTGTTTCGTTTCATGCGGCATCCGCCCGCCTGGGTGTCCGCCCATGACCTGGAAGAGTTGCGTCAAACCTCAGATGAGATGGCCCTGGTGTTGGACGACCTCGGTGGGCTTAAGGAGAGAATCAAGCTGCTGCAGGAAGAGATTGCCGCACAGGCCAGTGAGCAGTCCAACCGCAGCTTGTTCGCATTGACGGCAATGACCGTATTGGCTCTTCCCATCAACCTCGTGGCCGGCCTGTTTGGCATGAATGTTGGCGGCGTTCCCTTGGCCGAGGATCCGCACGGCTTTGCCCTGGTGGCCAGTGGGATTCTGGGCGCTACCGGGCTGGCTGCCGCCTACTTCTTTGCCCGGCGAAACTGAAACTCAGTGTTCGTTTGGTGGCCCGCGCATTTCTTGGGTAGTGGGGATCAGCCCCCAAGGCCCAGAAGCTGCGTTCCGCGGTTCCACAACTGTTCGCCCAAAGCAGCCAGGCCCCATGTCAGCGCCAGGGTGTACAGCAGGGTGAGGACCGAAAGCAACCACCCCACGGCCACCGCCCAGCCGTCTTCGAGGCTGTGTCCCAGACCCAGCACCATGAGGGCTACCGCCCCGAACACATTGCCCAGTGGAATGGGCAAGAAGATCACCACGCCCATCACCGCGACCGGCCAGGCCGCCCATGTCCAGGCCCTTGCACCGACCCAATGAGGCGCACGCGGCCTCATGTAGCGGGAGGCCGTTTCGTGCACCCAGGCCAACAACCTCAGCAGGCGGCTGGCGCTGCCGGGCGAAATCAACCAGGATTGGACACGGGCGGGCAATGCCAGGGGGCGCTGGCCCCGCCAGATGGACAAAGCCAGCGCGAGCAAGGCGCCGCCGGTGATGTTGCCCACGCCCGGCAGGGGCAGCAAGCTGGGCACTGCTGCCAGCACGATCAGCATGCCGGGCACGACAGCGCCGCCCTGCTCGGCCAGCCACCCAAGGGTCACTTGGCTGTGAAGTCGGCTCGCCTGAAGACGCAGGCGTTCGGCAATGTCCACGTCTGCAGTGTGTGCCCGTTCTGTGACAGCTTGTTGTCGAAGCAGGTGTCGAACACCCACGTGAGCCTTCGCCCGGCCGTGTCACGGTATCGACACACTGACGGCGCACGATGGACGCACCGCTTTTGGATTCCAACGATGAGCGACCACCACAACCTGACAGCCGTTGAGCGCGACCGGCTCATCGAACGCCTGGAGCAAGACCTGCTCGACGGCTACGACGAGGAGTTTGAGCTTGAGCGGGAGGATGAAGACCACTCACGAACAGCCGAGTCACGTCGTGAGCACGGGCTGCTGCCTCGCGGGGTCTATTTCAAGGAGCTGTTTAGGCTTCAGCGCGAACTGGTCAAGCTCCAGGATTGGGTGGTGCAAGACAAGCGCAAGGTGGTGATCATCTTCGAAGGGCGGGACTCGGCCGGAAAAGGCGGGGTCATCAAGCGCATCACCCAACGGCTGAACCCGCGCCCGCGTGTGTGCCGGGTGGTGGCCTTGCCTGCGCCCAACGACCGCGAGCGCACGCAGTGGTACTTCCAGCGCTACGTACCTCACCTGCCGGCCGCCGGTGAGGTCGTCTTGTTCGACCGCAGCTGGTACAACCGCGCGGGCGTGGAAAGCGTCATGGGCTTCTGCTCTTCTGAAGAGGTGGAAGAGTTCTATCGATCGGTGCCGGAGTTCGAGCGCATGTTGGTTCGTTCCGGGATCCAACTCATCAAGTACTGGTTTTCCATCACCGATGAGGAACAGCACCTGCGGTTCCTTTCGCGCATCCACGATCCGCTCAAGCAGTGGAAGCTGTCGCCCATGGACCTGGAGAGCCGCCGTCGCTGGGAGGACTACACCCGAGCCAAGGAACTGATGCTCGAGCGCACCCACATTGCCGAGGCGCCGTGGTGGGTGGTACCCGCGGTGGACAAGAAGCGGGCCCGCCTGAACTGCATCGCCCACCTTCTGGGGCATTTTCCTTACGAGGAGATTCCCCGGCCTGAGGTGGTGTTGCCGGAGCGGGTTCGCCATGAGGACTATTTGCGCCATCCCGTCCCCGACAACATGCTGGTGCCCAACCGGTATTGAGCCTGATGGCTGCGGCATCCAACATCCCCAGTTTCATCATGGGGAGTCGGATCTGTCACGAAACCATCACAAACGGGCACTAGGCTGACAACCTTCAACTAGCAAGCAACCCCCAAAAGGAGTTTTTTGATGAAGATGTTTCGACTGGCAGCCCTGATGGCCGCCGCCGCCTTTGCCAGCGCTCCGGCTCTGGCCCAGGATGTCACCGGAGCAGGCGCGTCCTTTCCGGCACCCGTGTATTCCAAGTGGGCTGACGCCTATAACAAGGCCGTTGGCGCCCGCGTGAACTACCAGTCGGTGGGCTCCGGTGCTGGTATCCGGCAGATCAAGGGCAAGACCGTTGATTTCGGCGCTACCGATGCTCCGCTGAAGGACGATGAACTGGCCAAAGACGGCCTGATGCAGTTTCCCACTGTCATCGGTGGCGTGGTGCCTGTGGTGAACATCGCCGGCATCAAGCCCGGTGAGATGCGGATGACCGGTCAGGTTCTGGGCGACATCTACCTGGGCAAGATCACCAAGTGGAACGACGCCGCGCTCGCGGCCCTGAACCCCGGCGTCAAGCTGCCGGACGCGGCCATCTCCGTGGTGCGCCGTGCCGATGGTTCGGGCACCAGCTTCCTGTTCACCAACTACCTGAGCAAGGTCAACGCCGAGTGGAAGGAAAAGGTTGGCGAGGGTACCGCGGTCAACTGGCCTACCGGCGCCGGTGGCAAGGGCAACGAGGGTGTCTCGGCCTTCGTGCAGCGTCTGCCCAACTCCATCGGGTACGTGGAGTAT
>RFPX01000020.1 GCA_009925955.1 Betaproteobacteria bacterium | reverse complement strand
GCCTCGCGCGACGGCGGGCAGCAGTTTGAGGTGCGCGACCTGGCCACCACCACACTTCATAATGACCAACCACGGCTGCTCACCCACGGAGGCCGCTTCTGGGTGGTTTGGCGTGACGCGCAGCAAACCCGAGTGGAGGCCATTGATGTACCGTAAAGCAGGCCGCTGGTGCTTGGCTTTGGTGATGACGGCCTTGTGCCTTGTCTCCACTGCTCCCGCCATGAGCGCCCCTTCGCAGCTTGAGCCTTTTGAAGTGGGCACCTTCAGCCAATGGCGATCAAGCCTGAAGCGGCCCACCTGGGTGGTGTTCACCGCCACCTGGTGCGCCACGTGCCCAGCGGTGGTGAGCGACCTGATTCGCGCTGCACGACAACACCCGCAGCAGCCGGTGGTCTGGGCGGTGTTGACGGATGTGGCGCCGGGGGAAGAGGACGCGCGGTTCTGGTCACGCCATGCGCACCTGCGCGGTGCCGACCGTGTTCTGGGCTTTGAGGGCATTCCCCAGGCCATCCGATACGCCGTTGACCCGGGCTGGCGCGGCACGGTACCGCACGTGGCGCTGTTGGAGCCCGGAGGGCGCATGGCCCTGTTCAGTGGACAACCGCCGGCCTCTGCGCTGAAGCGCTGAGGCTGCTGCGCGCTGGCGGGCAGCCGATGCCCGGTGCCTGGTGCAGAATTCGGGCCCCAAGCCCAACCAGCAGCACCACCCCATGGAACTCAACGGCGAACAGCTCATCCCCGCGTCACAACAGCGAACCTGGGATGCCCTCAACGACCCGGAGGTGCTCAAGGCCTGCATACCGGGGTGCGAGACGCTGGAACGCACCGACGATGGCGGCTTCACCGCAACCCTGGCGCTGCGCATAGGCCCGGTCAGTGCCAAGTTCAAAGGGCGCCTGGCCCTGAGTGATGTGCAGGCCCCCGAGCGCTACACGATCCATTTCGATGGCCAGGGGGGCATGGCAGGGTTCGGCAAGGGCTCTGCCCAGGTGCAACTGGCCCCGGTGGACGGTGGCACCCGGCTGCAGTTTGCCGCCAAGGCTCAGGTGGGCGGCAAGCTGGCCCAGGTGGGTTCGCGCCTGGTGGATGCAGCAGCGGGCAAGATCACCAACGACTTCTTCAACGCCTTCAACGCACGGGTTCAAGCCGATGCCCAGGCAGCCGGCGAGGTGGTTTCCATGAATTCACCGGCCCCCTTGGCACCGGAAGACGCGGAACAGTCCAATCAGCCCCATCCGCCCAGCAGCCCGGCGCAACCAGCCTGGCTCTGGTGGGCCGTGGCCGCGGTGGCTGCCGCCATCGCCCTGGTGACCCTGGCGGCCTGAAAACCCTCATATGCACCGCTGAACATATCGCCAAGCTCCACAAGATTCCAAACAATCCGGCCAGTTTTTTGGACCTCAGGAGTTGGAACCATGTTGTTGTGGAGCACGTTCGTCAACCACCATGCGCGCGCACGGCGCGCGGTCTGTCTGGGCCTGGTGGCCCTGGCTTGTTCAGGACTGGGCTTGGTGGCCCCTTCAGAAGCGCAAGCGCAAGCGCAAGCGCCGCGCTTCATGGTGATGGCCTCCACCACCTCCACCGAGCAGTCGGGCCTGTTTGCCCACCTGCTGCCGGCCTTCAAGCAGGCCAGCGGCATTGATGTGCGCGTGGTGGCCTTGGGCACCGGGCAGGCCCTGGACACGGCACGCCGGGGCGATGCCGATGTGGTGTTCGTGCACGACCAAGCTGCTGAAGAGAAGTTTGTGGCCGAAGGCTTTGGCCTCAAGCGCCAAGCCGTGATGTACAACGACTTCATCCTGGTGGGCCCCAAGGCAGACCCGGTCGGCGTGAAGGGGCGCGACATTGCCCAGGCCCTGGGCAAGCTGGCCGCCAGCAAGGACGGCTTTGTGTCGCGCGGCGACAAGAGCGGCACGCACGCGGCGGAACTGCGCTACTGGCGTACAGCGGGCGTGGATGTGGCCGCCAACAAGCCCGCGGGCTACGCCGAGTGTGGCTGCGGCATGGGGCCGGCGCTGAACATTGCGGCCTCGAAGAACGCCTATGTGCTGACCGACCGGGGCACCTGGCTGAACTTCAAGAACCGCGGTGACCTGGCCGTGTTGGTCGAAGGCGACCAGCGCCTGTTCAACCAGTATGGCGTGATGGTGGTGAACCCCGCCAAGCACGCGCATGTGAAGGCAGACCTGGCCCAGGCCTTTGTCGACTGGGTGGTGTCGCCCGCAGGCCAGGCGTCCATCGCCGCGTACAAGATCGGCGGGGAGCAGCTGTTCTTTCCGAACGCCAAGCCCTGACAGCCCCGGCTAAGCAGGGGGCGTGCCTCCGGTCAGCTGGGCACTGTGGCCCCTCAGGGCCGACATGCACGGCCCCCCGCTTGTCATGAAACCGTCAAAGCGGTGAGGTAGGCTCGTGGGCTTACCTTATGAACGATGCACACCACATCCTGGATGCGCCCTTGGCGGCCATCGACATGGGATCGAACAGCTTTCGCATCGAGATCGCCCGCATCCGCGATGGTCGATACCGGCGGTTGGACTACCTGAAGGAGCCAGTGAGGCTGGGTTCAGGACTGGACGCCAACGGCTATCTGCGCCCCGATGCCATCGACCGGGGTCTGGCCACCCTGGCAGCCATGAGCGAGCTGCTGCAGTTGCACGAGGTGCAGGAAGTGCGGGCTGTGGCGACCCAAACGCTTCGTGAGGCCCGAAACCGGAACCAGTTCCTGGCCATGGCCGAGCCCGTGCTGGGCGTGCCGATTGAGGTGATCTCGGGTCGCGAAGAGGCACGGCTGATCTATGCGGGTGTTTCGCACCTGCACCCCAGCGACAAGCCGCGGATGGTGATCGACATCGGGGGCCGGTCCACGGAGTTCGTCCTGGGCCAGGGGCTCAAGCCCGGTGCGGCCGAGTCCTTTGGAATCGGCAGCCAGTCCGTCACCCAACGCTACTTCGGAGACGGTCACTTGACAGCCGAGGCCTTTCGGGCTGCTCAAGTGGCGGCCGGTGCCGAGTTTGAGGAAGCGGAAAAGATCTTCACCCCCGACCGCTGGAGCGAGGCACTGGCCTCTTCGGGCACCGCCGGTGCGGTTTCTGCCTTGCTGGCTGTTCACGGCGTGACGGACGGCCGGTTGACGCCTTCTGCATTGGCTTGGTGCATCGAGCGCTGCATCGAAGCCGGGCACATTGACCGCTTGGAGTTGCGTGGGCTCAAGGATGAACGCAAGCCGGTCTTGGCGGGTGGCTTGGCCATCTTGTACACCCTCATGGTGCAGTTCAGAGTTCCCGAGATTCAACCTTCGAGAGCGGCCTTGCGCCAAGGCGTCATCTATGACCTTCACCAACGGCGCAAGGTCTCGCTGGGCGTGGACAACCGCGACGTTCGAGATGCCACCGTGGCGCAACTTCAGCAGCGCTTTGAAGTGGACGTGGAACAGGCCAATCGCGTCAAGCGTCTGGCGCTGAATCTGCAGCGTCACCTGTTGCCGGAGGCGGCCGACGAAGACACACGCGAGTTGGCCTGGGCCTGTGATCTGCATGAGATTGGCCCACCATGACCACCACCGCCACAGCGCCTACCTGCTGGATCATTTGGATGCAGCCGGTTTCTCACAGAGCCAACAAAGACGAATTGGGGAACTGGTGTTGGGGCAACGCGGTGGCTTACGCAAGGTTGAGGCCGGCTTCGCGCGAAAGGATTTCACCCTGCTGCTGTTGTGCCTGCGCCTGGCGGTCTTGTGCTGCCATGGCCGGCACCAGGCGGCCAAGGTGAAGTTGCATGTGAAGCGTGACCGCCAGGGCGAGGTGGAGCTGTCATGGGGCCAAGACGCAAGGGAGCGGCGCCTGACTCCCGCCGAACTGCGCACGCAGCATCTGCTCCGAGAAGAGGTGGCCGTTTGGGCCAAGGCCGGGTTGCTGCGGCTGCGCTGGGCCGACTGACCCGAAGTTAGAGAAGGTCGGGGGTTCTCACCGCCACGGTCGTCACCACCAGCTCGCCAGATGCCATTGGCTTGGCCCGGATCCACCAGATGGCGCCCTTCTTGATGCGCCAGGCGTTGTCGGCGGTGACGTGGGCGGCGCCCATGAGGTAGGCCGCCGCCAAACCCAAGGTGGGCTGATGGCCCACCACGACCGTCACATCGCGCGCCTGCGGCCAGCGGGTCTCCGTCAACAGGTGCTCGATCGTGCCGTCCGGCGCGAGCCCCGCCACCGTCTTGAACCGCCTTTCAAGGGCCTCAGCAGTCGCTTGTGTCCGCAGCGCCGGGCTCACCAGAATCCGCGCGCTCTCAGGCAACACCCGGTTGAGCCACTCGCCCATGCGCTTGGCTTGGCGCTGTCCCTTGGGCGTGAGCGGCCGGTCCAGGTCGGCCAAGGTATCGCTGCCAGGGACGGCCTCGGCGTGGCGCCAAAGGATCAAGTCCATGTCGAATACCGCTTCATGAGCTCCAGCTGCGCGTGCAGCCCCTTGGGATCCTGATGCTGGTACTGGCCCGTAGGGCCCAATTCCCAGGAACCACGCTGGTCGTGCAGGTAGGGCACCACAGCCTCGTCGATCACCCGCTGTCGCAGCTCAGGGTGGTCCACGGGCCATGCCAACTCGATACGGCGGTGCATGTTGCGGCCCATCCAGTCCGCACTGGACAGCCACAAAGCCTCTTCATGCGCATGCTCCCCCCAGCGGAAGTAGAAGACGCGGCTGTGCTCCAAGAAGCGGCCGACGACGGAGCGAATGCGGATGTTCTCGGTCAATCCTGGGACGCCGGGAGCCAACATGCAGGCTCCGCGGATGATCAGATCGATCCGCACGCCCGACTGGGAGGCCCGAATCAGGCCTTGCATCAACTCGGGGTCTGTCAGTGCGTTGCACTTGATGATCACGCGAGCGGGCACACCCTTGCGAGCTGCAGTGATGGTACGGTCCAGGTGACGCAGCATGCCGCGGTGCAGTCCCGCTGGCGCCACCAGCAACTTCTTCAGTTTGGGCAAGTCTGCCAGGCTGGAGAGGTGCCGAAAAAGCGCTTGTGCATCGTGGGTGAGCGCCGGGTTGCAGGTCATCAAGGCCAGGTCGGTGTACAGGCGCGCCGTGGCCGCGTTGTAATTGCCCGTTGACAGGTGCAGATAGTGGCGCAGCCCCAGTGTCGAGGCCTTGCCGTGTGCGTTCTTGTGTACCGGGGCCGAAGCCTCTTGATGCTTTTTGGACCTGTGGTGCTTGTGGGCTTCCCGCCGGGTGATCATCAGCATCTTCGCGTGGGTTTTCAGGCCCACCACGCCGTACACCACCTGCGCACCCACGGCCTCCAGCCGATCAGCCCAGTCGATATTGGCCTCTTCGTCAAAGCGTGCCTTCAACTCCACGACGGCCAATACCTCCTTGCCCCGGCGTGCCGCCTCCAGCAACAGCTCCATCAACTCCGACTGTCCACCGGTGCGGTAGATCGTCTGTTTGATGGCCAGCACATCTGGGTCGGCCACCGCCTCGCGCAAGAGTTGGAGCACGGGCTCAAACGTCTCGAAGGGATGGTGCAGCAGCACATCGCGCTGTCGGATCTGAGGCATCAGCGGCTGGCTTCTGCTGGCCAGGCCTCGGGGCCAAGCGGGCTCGAAGCGCGGAAACCTCAGGTTGGCTCCTTGCGCCTGGTCGATGAGTTGCGCCAGCCGCACCAGGTTTACAGGACCGTTGACGCGAAACACCGCCTCGTCGGGAATGTCGAACTGTCGTTGCAGGATGCTCGACAAGGACTTTGGGCAGGAGTTGATGACTTCGAGCCGGATGGCCAGGCCGAAGTGGCGGCGGCTGAGTTCGAAGCGCAGGGCCTGCCGCAGGTTGGTGACCTCGTCTTCGTCGACCTCCAGGTCGGAGTCACGTGTCACCCGAAACTGCGAAAAATTGCCAACAGTAGTCCCCGGAAACAACTCGTGCAGGTGCGAGCGGATCACACTGGAGAGCAACACAAAGGACTGCCGGCCCGGCTGCAACTCGTCGGGCAGGCGAATCACCCGTGGCAAGGCCCTGGGAACGCGCACGATCGCAATGCCGGCCCGCGCACCGTCCAGCAACTCGACGATGAAGTTGAGTGACTTGTTGGCCACCTGCGGGAATGGGTGTGCAGGGTCCAAACCGATGGGCATCAGCAGGGGCTGCACCTGCTCTTGGAAGTAGCGCGCCACCCACTGCCGTTGGGCAGGGTTGCGCTCAGCATGGGTCAGGATGTCAACGCCTGCGCGCCGCAGGTCTGGCCACACATGGTCGTTGAAGATGGCGTACTGCTCGTCGATCAGGTTGTGAGCCTGCGCAGCGACCTCACGCAACTCCTGAAGGCCCACCGTGTTGCCCGCTTCACGCGCCTGTTGCAGCAGGTCGGCGAAACGCACCTCGAAGAACTCATCGAGGTTGGAAGAAACGATGGTGATGTAGCGCAGGCGCTCCAGTACCGGGACATCCGCATAGCGCGATTGGGCCAGGATTCGGCGGTTAAAGGCCAGAATCGAACCCTCGCGGCTGAGCCAACCGCTTGAAGCGGTGGCGGCGGGAGACTCCGCCAGCCCAACGCTCGACTGCGCCGCCGCCCCTGGGCCAGGATTGCTTACCATCGCTTCAGAATAGTGACCCTTCGTGACGGATTGATGACCAATTTCTCCGCCCGTGTGGCCAAGGGTTACGCCCCCCTCTCGGCGCTCATGGCACCAAGTCGATCTGGATGATGGCGGTGGTCCCGCTGACCTCATGGCCCACGATCAACAGCGGCTTCCCGTTGGGTGAGCGCTTGGCCGGGATGAGCGTCAGCCCCTCTGGCCCGCGGTCACCGGTCAGGCCATTGCGGCTGTTGAAGTAGGTCAGGAAGACCGGCTTGGCCGGGTCGGTGACGTCATAGGCCATGACCCCGCCCACCCGCTCCAGCCCGATGAAGGCAATGAACTTGCGTCCGAATTGGCCCACCACCACGCCCTCGGGCTCCGGGCCCTTGGAGGGGCTTCGGCTGTCCAGGGTGTTGTTGTCGTGGCTGGCATTGAATGCCGCCTGCGCCAGGGACTGGGTCCGGCGCTCGAAGTCCTCACCCGAGTCAAAAATGCGCTTGAGCGAGGTGTCCCAGATGCTGAACGAGCGCGCGCCGAAGCTGTAGAGCTCGTTGCACTGGCCTGCGGCATTCTTGCCTGCGCCGGTCCCGTTGGGCGTGGCGGTGATGCGCAAGCGTCCCAGATTGGAATCCAGGATCAGGTTGGCCGCATCAGGGAAGACTGTCGGGTCCAGACCCTTGTCGCAGTGGGTCCGCACCCGCGTCTCCTCGTTGAAGCCGGGCCAGTCCGCGCGGGCATCGCCTTCGTTGGCCGTCACCAGGTAGGTCACCCCATTGACGGTGTAGCTGGCGATGGCGTCTGGCAAATACAGGCCCTTGACCGGGTAGTTGGCAATCTTGATCGCCGGCGTGCCCGAGTTCGTGTTCAGCCCGCCGTCTTCGTCGCTGGCGTCCAGCCCCATGCCGGCGGCCATGTGGTCCTTGAAGCCAAGCGGTCGGATGTCCGTCACCCGGGCCGCTTCGATGTCGACAATCGCCACCGCGTTGTTTTCCTGGAGGGTCACGTAGGCCGTCTTTCCGTCTTCGCTCACGGCGATGTACTCAGGCTCCAGGTCCTGTGCAACCGTGGCGTTGGGGCCGTAAATCCGAACGCCCAGCCGCCGAAGCTCGTCGGCCCTTGAATTGAAGGCGCTGAAGCCAGCCGTGGCCACCGAGGGGCTGCGACCATCGTTGACGGTGATGATGCTGACCGAACCCTCGGGGTCCACGGAGTCGGGCAGCCCGTAGCTGTTGGGCTCACCTTCATTGGCCACCAGCAAGCGACGCCCGTCGGGTGTGAAGACCACCATGTCAGGCAGCGCCCCCACCACCACACTCGACAGGAACTCCAACGTCGAGGCGCGAAAGAAAGCGACCCGACCGGGGTTTGTCTTGGGGCTGGCCTCAACGGCTATCGCCACCAATCCCTCATGCACGGCCACGCTGTTGATGCCCGCGCCAAATGGAACGCCGCTGATGCTGCCGGCCTTGGCGGGCTTCGTGGGGTCGGACAGATCCAGCACATCCACGGTGTTGTTGGCACCGTTGACCACAAACAGCCGCTTGCTCAAGGCGTCATACGCAGTGATCTCGGCCGCGCCCAAGACACCGCCCTCGAACCCCCCAATCTTTTGCAGGGTGATCGTAGATGGCGTGAGCTCTTCCTCGACGTCACCGGCACATGCCGCCAAGGCCAACAGCGCCAGGGTGACCAAGACGGTGGCGAACCAAACCAGGATGGGCGAGCGCCGGGTGGACGGTGCATTCATAGGGCAAGTGCCTTCATTTCAGTGACGCTTCAATGGTGCGAAGACTTCGTGAAGATGAGATGAAGATGTCCAGAACCCACAGGGTCATGAGTTCGTCACGGGGTGTGGCCATGCTTGAGGTATGGACATGTCGGCCCCCAACCACTGGAACGAAGCCCCACCCTCCGGCCAGCCCCTGAAGGTGCGCACGGTCTGGATTTCGGACATCCACCTGGGCACGCCGGGCTGTCAAGCGCAGGCGCTGCTTGAATTCCTCAAGGATGTCGAGTGCGACACGCTGTATCTGGTCGGCGACATCATCGATGGATGGCAGCTGCGCCGAAGCTGGTACTGGCCTCAGGCGCACAACGACGTGGTGCAGAAGATTCTGCGCAAAGCCCGCAAAGGTACTCGGGTCGTGTTCGTGCCGGGCAATCACGATGAGTTCGCGCGCCGATACCGAGATCACAACTTCGGGGGCGTCGATGTGGCGGAGGACTGCATCCACACCACCGCCGCGTTTGTGGATCACGCACGGAGACCTGTTCGATGGCGTGATCCAGTGTGCCCGCTGGCTGGCGTTCGTGGGCGATGCTGCCTATGAATTCATGCTGCGCATGAACCGCCACCTCAACCACCTGCGTGCGCGCTTGGGGCTGCCGTACTGGAGCTTGTCAAAGTACCTCAAGCTCAAGGTCAAGCGTGCCGTCTCGTACGTGAGCGACTTTGAGGGGGCCGTGGCCAGGGAGGCACGCAAGCGCGGGGTGGATGGTGTGGTCTGCGGCCACATCCACCATGCGGAAATGCGCATGATCGACGGAGTCTTGTACTGCAACGACGGAGATTGGGTGGAAAGCCTGACCGCGCTTGTGGAGCACCCGGATGGCCGTCTGGAGATCATCGACCGAAGCGCCTGCCGCTCCGCTTGGGGCGCGGCGCAGGCCCAACTGCCTCTGAACCTGACCGAGCCGGCTTAAGGAGCCGCCTCAGGCTGCAACTGGCCAGCTCACAGGTGCGGGCACCTTGGGCATGGCTGTGGCAACCGCCGGGCGTCCAATGCTCCAGTGGCGCAGGCCGGCGGCTGCCAGCTCCTCACCGCGGTACAGGTTGCGTCCGTCGATGATCACACGATCGGTCAAGCGCTGAGCCAAATCCTCGAACACCGGACTGCGGAACTCACGCCACTCGGTGACCACCACCAGTGCGGCGGCCCCATCGCAGGCCTGCATGGCGCTGGGCGCCAGTTGCACCCGGGGCTCGCCCTGCCAGATGCGCGCGGCGGTGTCACGGGCCACCGGGTCATAGGCTTGTACGGTCGCACCTTCGGTCACCAGGGCATCGATGAGTACGCGGCTGGGCGCCTCGCGCATATCGTCTGTTTCAGGCTTAAAGGCCAGCCCCCAGACCGCCACAGTCCGACCCTCGAGCGTGGGGCCCAAGGCCTCGTGCAGCATTTCCATGAGGCGATGCTTTTGGCGCTCGTTGACCTGCATCGACGCCCTGACCATCCCCATCTCCAAGCCCTGGTCTTGCCCCATGGAAACCAGCGCCCGCACATCCTTCGGAAAGCAAGAGCCACCCCAGCCGCACCCGGCATACAGGAAGTGAGGCCCAATGCGCTCATCACTGCCAACCCCGATGCGCACCTTTTCGATATCCGCCCCCAGACGCTCGGCCAATCCCGCCATCTCGTTCATGAAACTGATGCGCTGCGCCAGCATCGCATTGGCCACGTACTTGGTCAGCTCCGCACTGCGCACGTCCATCACCTGAATGCGCTCTCGGTTGCGCAAGAAGGGTGCATACAGACCGCGCATGATGAACTCGGCCTGGTCGCTGCTGCATCCCAGTACCACCCGGTCAGGGCGCATGAAGTCGGCGATGGCCGCGCCCTCCTTTAGGAATTCGGGATTGGACACCACACTGAAGGGAACGATGGCGCCGCGCTCGTGCAACGCGTCGCGCAACACAGCGTGTACCGCGTCGGCGGTACCCACCGGAACGGTGCTTTTGTTCACCACCACCTTGTACTCGGCCATTTCGCGGCCGATGGACCGGGCCACTGCCATCACGTGCCGGACATCGGCCGACCCATCTTCACCGGCCGGTGTGCCCACGGCAATGAACAGAATCGTGCCGTGCGCCACCGCTTGGCCCGAATCCGTTGAGAAGCTCAATCGACCCGCTGCCGCGTTGCGCTGTACCAAGTGGTCCAGCCCCGGCTCGTGGATGGGGATGAGGCCCTGCTGCAGCTGATGCACACGCGCCTCGTCAACATCGACGCAGCACACGCTGTTGCCCATCTCAGCCAAACAGGCTGCAGTGACCAACCCCACGTAGCCTGCACACGCTCACCTTCATGCCGATCCCCTGTAGTGGAATCTCACCATGGTGAAGGGCTGAGATGGCAATGCAGTGTCAGTTAGGTGGCGATTGGGTGACTGCCATCTTCGGCTGCAGGGCCGTGTTGCCTTCTATCCACGTCACACGACCGCAATGAACCATTGACACACTGGTTCTCATCTGAAGTCCGCCCGAGAGTGTCATGGACCACCCCATTCTTTCGATCCACGATTTCGCCGAGCACTGCGGTCGCCGTGCGGACGACTGGGGCTTTGAGGACTGCGCGATGGTCAATCTCGAACCCAGCGGTCGTCTTCGCTGGGACGGCGCCCGCATCGAATCGGGCGTCAAGATCAATGACGGAGCCGTGATCGGCTGCCAAGACAGCGCATTGAAGAACGCCCCCTTCGGGCTGTTCACAGCCCGCTGGGATGGGCTTGCCCAAAACTCATGGTACGGAGCGGCTTCGCTGATGGTGGACCACGCATGGGGATAGGTCGGCCATCTGCTGTATGGCGTGAATCGGCGCACTGCATACGCCCGTCCATCTTGTGCCTGCAGTCCATCCGGGCTTCACGGAACCGTCATGATCGGACCGAATCATCCTGAGTGATCGTCATCTCACTTCGCCCGCAGAGGAACCATGGCCAAAGACCACTCGCTGATGGAAGACAGCAACCCATCGTCCAACCCCACCATTCACGAAGTTTCCAACCCAAGCCGCCGGATTCTGTTGCGAGGAGCAGCGGCTTCTGGTTTCTTGGCACCACTGGCCAAAGTGAGCGCAGTTGGTGCAGCCGCCGCCTCGGTTGCAGGATGTGCCACGCTGGCTGGACCCGTCTCCACTAGGCCGCTTCTGGGATTCAAGGGCATCCCAGTTGGCACGGATGACACCGTTCGGGTACCCGAGGGCTACGAAGTTCAGGTCCTGGCGCGATGGGGTGACCCGGTCGGGCTTTCGGGAGAAACGCCGGGATTCAAGCCCGACGCGTCCAACACCGCCGCCGAACAAGAGGCACAGTTCGGCATGCACCATGATGGCATTCACTACTACGCAATCAAGGGCTCCGAGGCCGGCCTCTTGGTGATGAACCATGAGTACGTGGACGATGGCTTGCTCCACCGTGACGGCCAGAGCAACTGGAGCGCTGAGAAGGTTCGAAAGGCCCAGGCAGCCCACGGGGTCAGTGTTTGCGAAGTGGCCGCAAGGGGTGGCCAGTGGGCCGTTGTAACTCCCTCGCCTTGGGCCCGTCGAATCACCGCCAGAACCCCGACAGCGGTCAGCGGGCCCGCTGCAGGCCACGCCTTGATGAAGACCGCGGCCGATCCGAGTGGCCGTCGGGTGCTGGGAACCATCAACAACTGCGGCAGCGGCAAGACGCCCTGGGGCACCTACCTCACCTGCGAGGAGAACTTCATCGGCTACTTCAACGGTCCGGATCAGCCCGATGCCCACCAGCGGCGCTGGGGGCTTCGCAAAGGCAATCCCGCAGGCTATCGCTGGCATGAGCATGACGTCCGGTTCGATGCCACCAAGCACCCCAACGAAATCAACCGCTTTGGCTGGGTGGTAGAGATTGATCCGATGAACCCCAGCCATACGCCGGTCAAGCGCACGGCCTTGGGACGGGCTGCACACGAGGGGGCCACCGTGGCCATGACCAAGGGTGGCCGTGCGGTGGTGTACATGGGTGAGGATGCCCGCTTTGAGTACATCTACAAGTTCGTCAGCCGTGACGCCGTCAAGCCCGGCGGCTTTGCAGCCAATCGGGACCTGCTGGACCACGGGACGCTTTACGTAGCCCGCTTCGACGCCAATGGACGCGGTGTATGGCTGCCCCTGGTGCACGGGCAGGGCGCTCTCCATGCGGGCAACGGGTTCGCAGACCAAGGCGAGGTCGTGATCCGCTCGCGCCAAGCCAGTGACCTGCTGGGTGGCACCAAGATGGACCGTCCGGAGTGGATCGAGGTCGACCCGCAAGGCTGGGTCTACTGCACCCTCACCAACAACAGCAACCGCGGCGGAAAGGACCAGCCCGCCGTCGACGCTGCCAATCCCCGGGCCAACAATTCGATGGGACACATCATCCGCTGGAAAGAAGACGGCGACCACGATGGCCTGAGCTTCCAGTGGAACCACTTTGTACTTGCGGGTGATCCGATCAACGAACGCGAGCAGGCCAAAGGCAACGTGAAGGGCGACACCTTTGCTTGTCCGGACGGACTCTGGGTCGACGGTCGTGGCGTCTTGTGGATTCAAACCGACATGTCAACCTCCACCATGGGCAAGGGCGAGTTGGCGGTGATGGGCAACAACGCGATGCTGGCAGCCGACCCCACCACGGGAGAGGTTCGCCGGTTTCTGGTCGGACCTGTGGGCTGCGAGGTGACGGGCGCCACGGGCACACCCGACGGGCGCACGATGTTCATCAA
>RFPX01000190.1 GCA_009925955.1 Betaproteobacteria bacterium | reverse complement strand
CCGGTTTAGCGCTCGTCGAAACTCAGCACCACGCGCTCGGTCAGCGGGTGGGCCTGGCAGGCCAGCACGAAGCCGGCTTGCACCTCACGGCTGTCGAGCGCGAAGTTGCGCTCCATGCGCACGTCCCCTTCCAAGACCTTGCAACGGCAGGTTCCGCACACGCCCGAGGTGCAGGAAAACGGAACCTCGAGGCCGGCGGCCGAGGCCGCATCGAGGATGCTGGGCTGCTCGTGGCTGAACGCAATCTCGCGCTGCAGGCCATCGCGCACGATGACCACACGAGCGGTCTTCGCATCGCCCGGCTGCGACTGGTGCATCACCGCGCCGGCACCAGAGCCGGCCTGTCCGCCAGCGGTCTGGGCCACACCAAAGCGTTCAATGTGGATGCGCTCATCAGGCACACCAGCGGCCTGAAGGGCCGCCTGCGCCTCGTCGTTCATCTGAAAGGGCCCGCAGATGTAGGCATGGTCGATGGAGGCGGCCGGCACCACGGTTCGCAGAAACTCGCCGAGCTTGTCGCGGTTCATCAACCCCATGTTCAGCGGGGAATCCGTGGGTTCATCGGAGAACACATGGTGCAACACCACCCGTTGCATCCATCGGTTCTTCAGGTCTTCAAGCTCCTCCTTGAACATGGTGCTGCGCAAGGTTCGGTTGGCATAGATCAGCGTGAAGCGCGAATGGGGTTCGCGCACCATCACCGTCTTGAGAATCGACAGGATGGGGGTGATGCCACTGCCGCCGGCAATCCCAAGGTGATGCCGCCTCACGTGCGCATCCAGGGGCACGAAGAAGCGCCCCTGGGGGGCCATCACGCTGATCTGGTCGCCCGGGCGCAGTTGTTCATGGATCCAATTGGAAAACACACCGCCCTTGACCTTGCGCACACCCACGCGCAGCTCGCCGTCGTCCACGCCTGCGCAGATCGAATAGGAGCGGCGCAGGTCTTGACCATCGATGGTCTTGCGCAGCGTGAGGTACTGGCCTTGCGTGAAGCCGAAGGTTTCGCGAAGGGCCTCGGGGACCGCAAAAGTGACCACCACCGCTTCGGGCGTGTCAGGCTCAATGCGGCACACCGTGAGGTCGTGGAACAGAACAGAGGGTGCGCTCATATCGGCTTGAAGTGTTCAAAGGGCTCGCGACAGGCGCGGCAGCGGTACAGGGCCTTGCAGGCGGTAGAGCCAAAGGCCGAGAGTCGTTCGGTGTCGCGGCTGTCACAGCGCGGACAGGCCACGGTGTCTGGTCGCACGATGCGTATGGGCACCGCCCCGTGGAGGTCTTGCTGCACATGGGCGGGCGGCGCAATCCCGTAGGCCTTGAGCTTGGCGCGGCCCTGCGCACTGATCCAGTCGGTGGTCCACGCCGGCGCACGGCGCAGCACGGTTTGAACCGCCTGAAACCCCGCCAACCGCAGGGCGTCGCGCACGGCCGCCTCGATGGCTTCAGTGGCTGGGCACCCGGAATATGTGGGGGTGAGCCACACCGTCAGCTGCCCATCCAGGCTCGGCCCGGCCGGCTCGACGGCAAGCCCTGCCGCAGGCTCGAAGCGCAGCTCCCGCACGATTCCCAAGTCGCACACGGAGAGCGCGGGCACCTCGGGGTCGAGCACCTGGTGCAGCACCGCCCAAGCCCGTGCCTCGGGCTCGTCCGTGCCGGGCAGTCCCTGGGTGCGGATCGTGGCCAGCGCATGGGCTGGCCCTCCGAGGCTCAGCGGAATGACCGGCGCAGCAGGCAACTCCCTCACCAGGCGGCTCCGGGATGGGCACGCGGCAGGCTCTGCATTTCAGCCAGCAGATAGCCCATGTGCTCCGAGTGCACACCGGTGCGCCCGGTGCTGCGGAAGGCGCCGAGGGCCGGTGCACACAGCGTGGCCTGCTGCAGCACAGCCGTCATCTCGGTCTCCCAATCCGCCTTCAGCTCACTGGCCTTGGGGCCCCAGCCATGGCTGGCGGCCGCCTCGTCCACCGCGTCGTCTTCAAACAACTCGGGCACGTACGGCCACAGGCGGTCCAGAGCGCGTTGCATGCGGACATGCGACTCCTGGGTGCCGTCACCCAGGCGGACCACCCAATCACCATTGTGTTGCTGGTGGTAGCGCGCCTCCTTCAAGGCCTTGGCGGCAATGGCGGCCAGCTCCGGGTCACAAGAGGCCGTGAGCCGGCCCCAGGCCAGTTTCAGCCAGGTGGACACCATCAGGTTGCGCAGCACGGTGAACGCAAAGTCACCCGGTCGGCTTCGGCGGTGGGTCGCGTCATCCGACGTGTTGGGCAGCTCGCACAAGGTGGGGTTGAGAAAGTCTCGCTCCTCGCGCAAGAAGGCCAGCTGGTCTTCATTAAAGGCGACGCCTGCGGCTTTGGCATGCAGCTGCCCCGCATGCGTGAGCAGGGCGCGAGACTGGCCCAGCAGGTCCAAGGACATGTTGGTCAGCGCAATGTCCTCTTCCAGCACGGGCGCATGGCCACACCACTCGGACAGGCGCTGGGCCAGGATCAGGGCCATATCGGCCAGCCGCAGCACATAGCGCACCTCGGCCGTGGGATGGAGGGTGATGGAGCTCATCGCCGTGGTCTCACATGTGGTCCACCGCGTCGGGCAGCCGGTAGAAGGTCGGGTGGCGGTAGACCTTGTCTTCCATCGGATCGAAGAACATGTCTTTGTCGCGCGGGTCACTGGCCGTGATGTCGCTGGACTTCACCACCCACACGCTGCAACCTTCCTGGCGCCGGGTGTACACCTCGCGCGCCATCTGCACCGCCATGGGCGCGTCTGCCGCATGCAGGCTGCCGCAATGCTTGTGGTCCAGCCCCGCTCGGCTGCGCACAAAAACCTCCCAAACGGGCCACTCCGGGTTGGAACCCTCCGTGGTGCTGGGTTTGTTGGACGGCTGGCTGTCGACGCTCATGCGGCCTCCTGCTTGATCGCTTGTTTACGCGCATGGGCCATGGCGGCTTCCCGTACCCAGGCGCCCTCTTCCCAGGCGGTCACACGGGTGGCCAGCCGTTCCTTGTTGCAGGGGCCTTGGCCACCCACCACGCGCCAGAACTCGCTCCAGTCGATGGCGCCGAAGTCCCAGTGGCCACGC
>RFPX01000189.1 GCA_009925955.1 Betaproteobacteria bacterium | reverse complement strand
ACCGAGACCTTGGGATCGTTCAAGGTGGACTTCACGGTGAAGACCGAGATGCCAAACGGTGGTGTCAGGAGCCCCATCTCCACGGCCAAGACCGTGATCACGCCGAAGTGGATCATGTTGAAGCCGAAGGCCTGCGCAATGGGCGCGGCCACCGGCGTCATGATGAGCAGGATGGAGCTGGAGTCCAGGATCATCCCCAACAGGAGGACGATGCCGATGTACAGCGCGAGAAAGCCATAGGGCCCCAGACCCGCATCGCGCACCAACTCGGCGATGGCCACCGGAACCCCAGCCACGCTCAGCATGCGGCTGTAGAAGGCCGCCGCCACCAGCAGGATCAGGATGGTGCAGGAGACGCTGCCGGTTTCGTGCAACACGCGCCACAGGTTGCCTTTTCCAAGCGAGCGCCGCATCAGCGCAATCAGGAATGCGCCGGCCGCGCCCACACCGCCGGCCTCGGTGGGCGTGAAGAATCCGGAGTACAGGCCCCCAAGCACCAAGGCCACCAAGGCAGCAATGGGCACCAGTTTCGAGGCCATCTCCAGTTTGGTCAGGGTGATGTCGACCTGCTGCGCACGTCGCTGGGCCATCTGTTTTTGCAGGTCGAACACCGTGCCGGGCGCGTACCGCGCCATGAGCATGATCATCACCGCGAACACGATGGCCAGCATGAAGCCGGGAATCACGCCGGCGATGAACAGGGTGCCAATTGACTGCTCAGCCAACACACCATAAATGATCATCAGCAGGCTGGGCGGAATCATCATGCCCAGCACCGAACTGCCGGCCACCGTGCCGGTCGCAAAGGTGGTCTTGTAGCCGTGGCGCACCATCTCAGGCACCGCCACGCGGGTGAACACCGCAGCCGAGGCGATGGACACGCCGGTGACCGCCGCAAACACCGTGTTGGCCGCTACTGTGGCCACACCCAAGCCGCCTCGTACCTTGCGCAGCAGGTACTCGGCCACGGTGAAGGTGTCCTTGCCCACGTTGGAGATGCTGACCAGCAAACCCATCAGTACGAACAGCGGAATGGTGGCGAAGATGTAGTCGGCGATGCCGTTGTAGGCCGCCATGTAGAGCAGCCGCATGGCCATGTCGACGTTGTCACGGACGAGCCACACGCCAAAAAAGCCAACGGCCAAGAGGGCCACGCCAATGTGCACACCCAACAGCACCAACAGCACCAGCCCGCCGATCAGCAGGCCCCCAAGTCCCAGGTCGCTCATGCACCACCTCCCAAGGGGTCTTCAGAAGTTGTGGTGGCGCTGCGGCGTCGCACGATGCCGGGAATGCTCAGCAGGTAGCACAGGGCCGCTGCGGCGGAGCCGGCCACGATCAGGCCTCGAAAGGGCCAGGCGGGTACGCTGTACACACCCTGCACACCGTAGAACTCGGCTGAAGCCAGGGAGTTGCGCAGCTCTGGCCAGGCAATGGCAGTCAGCGCGGCAAACAAGGCTGCACCGACCACGGCATTCAGCACATCCAGGGCCTTCACGGCGGCGCTGGAGTGCCGGCCGATGAGGTTGAGCAGGAAGTCGCTGCGCGTCATGCGGCCACTGCACACGGCTGCGGCCAGTTGAAGAAACACGATCGAGGCCACCGAGCGGGCAGAAAACTCCGCCACGCCAGTGATGGGGGCGTTCAGGAAGTCACGACCGATCACATCGGCCACGACCAGGCACATGATCAGAAAGATCCACACCGTGCCCAAGGAGGCCAGCAGGTTGGCCGGAAGGTCCAGCGGGTGACGCAACGCCGGCGGCGGTGCATCCAGATCAGCATCAACGGCCACGGTCGATCTCCAGTGCCATGTCAAAGGGCCCGACGCGGCGGTGTGTCCGCCGCGGCAGGCCCCAACTCTACAGACCTGAGCGCCGGTTCAACGGGCGGCCCGGTCCCAGTCACGCAAGGGCTTCACGCCACGGGCACGCAGCTCATCAAAATAGGCGCGCAACACCGAGCGACCTGCGTCCCCCGTGGCTTGCAGCCAGGGGCTGATGATGTCCGGCAAACCATTGATCCACTTGCTGCGCTCTGCAGCGGGCAGTTCGGTGATTTGCAGACCGGCAGCCTTCATGGTGTCCATGGCGGTTGCGGCCGAGCGTGTCACGTGCTTGCCGTGGGCGGCGGATGTGGCCTGGCCAGCCTTCACGAAGGCGTCCTGCACTTCCTTCGGCAGCCGGTCGTAGAAGCTCTTGTTGGCTGCCACGCTGCCGAAATACATGGCGCCAATGTCCACGCGTGTGAGGTGCTTGGCCACTTCATAGACGCGGGCGGGGCCGATCCCGCTGGCAAAACTCAGCGCCCCTTGGGTCACACCGGTCTGGATGTTCGTGTAATAGGTGGTCAGCGCGCCTTCCACGGGCGTGGCGCCGGTGTCGCGCATCCAGTTGGCCGAGGTTCCCGGCGCATGGATCTTCTTGTTCTGGAGCGCGGCCATGTTGGTCACGGGGAAGTTCGCATACACGTCGTAGCTGTCCGTGATCAGCGAGGACAGGGGCACCATGTTCTGTGCTGTCCAGCTGGCCTTGAGCGCCGGGTGGTTGGCGTTGAGCTTGTCGAAGATCTCGATCAGCATCTCGTGGTTGGTGGTGGCAAACGGCGTGAAGTAGGTCACGTTTTGCAGCGGCATGGCGGAGTTCTCCCATACCGTGCCCACCATGCCGACATCCACGATGCCATCCTTGACCGCCGCCCGGGTTTCGTTGAACTTGTAGAGCGTGCCACCGTAGTTTTCGCGCCAACGGATTTGGAACTTGTTGCCGCCTTCCTTGAGCAGGCGGTCCACCTCGGGCTGGAAGACCTCCTTCATCGCATAGGCCCAGATGTTGGTCACCGGGTGGCTGGATCCAATGTTGACCGTGATGGTCTGCTGGGCATAGGCCGCCAGCGAGGTGAGCGTCGTGCCCAGGGCAATCGCCCCGGTCAGCGCGAGTTTCTTGAAGTTCATGTCGTCTCCTTGGGACTTCGGGCTAAAGATCGGCGCGTGTTGCGCCGCACGGGGGATGCCGGTGTGGGAGCACCGGCGCTGAAAAGAGCGGTGGTGGCCAGAAGGTAGGCGCGCACACGGTCGCGCACCAAGTCCTG
>RFPX01000188.1 GCA_009925955.1 Betaproteobacteria bacterium | reverse complement strand
TGGCCAACGAGGTGCTGGAGCCGCAAGCCGTGGCGGTGAGCGTGGCCGGGCGCCTGATGCTCAAGCGGGTGATGGGCAAGGCCTGCTTTGGCACGCTGCAAGACGGGTCCTTCGGCCCGAAAGACCTGCCCGCTGGCCGCATACAGGTGTACGTGACGCTGGATGCGGTGGGCGAGGCCACGCTCAACGCCTTCAAGCACTGGGACCTGGGCGACATCTTGGGCTGCGAGGGCACGCTGTTTCGCACCAAGACGGGCGAACTGTCCGTCAAGGCCACCCGCATTCGGCTGTTGACCAAGAGCCTGCGCCCGCTGCCCGACAAGTTCCACGGCATGAGCGACCAGGAACAGAAGTACCGCCAGCGCTATGTGGACCTGATCACCGACGAGCACGCCCGCGCGCGCTTTGTGGCGCGCAGCAAGGCGGTGTCGTCGATTCGCCACTTCATGGTCGAGCACGGCTTCTTGGAAGTGGAAACGCCGATGCTGCACCCGATTCCGGGTGGCGCCAACGCCAAGCCCTTCGTGACGCACCACAACGCGCTGGACCAGGAAATGTTCCTGCGCATTGCGCCCGAGCTGTACTTGAAGCGCTTGGTGGTGGGCGGCTTTGAGCGGGTGTTCGAGATCAACCGCAACTTCCGCAACGAAGGCATCAGCGTTCGGCACAACCCCGAATTCACGATGATGGAGTTCTACGCGGCCTATTGGAACTACCACGATGTGATGGACTACACCGAGCAGGTGTTGCGCCATGCCGCGCGGCAGGCCACGGGCAGCGCGGTGCTGCAGTACAACGGCCGTGAGGTGAACCTGGACAAGCCTTTTGTGCGCTTGTCGATACGCGACGCCATCGTGCGGCATGTGCCGCAGATTGGCGCTGCGCACATTGACGACGCCCACCGCTTGGCCGAAGAGCTCAAGAAGCTGGGCAAGGCGCCGCCGGCGCACTGGAACCTGGCGCAGCTGCAGTTCGGTGTGTTTGAGGAGCTGGTGGAGCAGCACCTGTGGGAGCCCACCTTCATCGTGGACCACCCGGTGGAGGTGAGCCCCTTGGCCCGCGCCGCCGACGCCGACCCCACCCGCACCGAGCGCTTTGAGCTCTACATGACCGGGCGCGAGATTGCCAACGGCTTCTCAGAGCTCAACGACGCCGAAGACCAAGCCGCGCGCTTTCATGCGCAGGTGGCCAACAAGGACGCCGGCGACGAAGAGGCGATGTACTTCGACCACGACTTCCTGCGATCGCTCGAATACGGCATGCCCCCCACCGGCGGCTGCGGCATCGGCATCGACCGTTTGGTGATGCTGCTGACCGACTCGCCGTCTATTCGCGACGTGGTGTTGTTCCCGGCGCTTAGGCGGGAGTAGCAAGGGGTCGAGAAATGGGGTCAGAGTCATTTTTGGGCTCAACCTGCCGATCATTCAGCACGGTTGATTCAGCCCAAAAATGACTCTGACCCCATTTCTCGACCCCATTTCTCGAGCCCGTTGTTTACCGGTTAAAGGTCGGCTTGCGCTTGTTGACGAAGGCGTCCATGCCTTCGCGTTGGTCGGCGGTGCCGAACATGGAATGGAAGAGACGCCGCTCGATGTGCAGGCCTTCTGAGAGCGAGGACTCGAAGGTGGCGTTGACGGCTTCCTTGGTGGCCATGACGGCCAGGCGGCCGAAGCTGCAGATCTTGTCGGCCGCAGCCAGCGCTTCGTTCATCACCTGATCGGCCGGCAAGACGCGCGAGACCAGGCCGCAGCGCTCGGCTTCGGCGGCGTCCATCCAGCGGTTGGTCAAGAGCATGTCCATGGCCTTGGCCTTGCCCACGGTGCGTGGCAGGCGCTGCGTGCCGCCGGCGCCGGCAATCACGCCGATGGTGATTTCGGGCTGGCCGAACTTGGCGTTGTCGGCGGCAAAGATCATGTCGCACATCATGGCCAGTTCACAACCACCGCCCAGGGCCACGCCCTGCACCACGGCGATCACGGGCTTGCGCACGCTGCGGATGGTTTCCCAGTTGCGGCTGATGTAGTTGCTGCCGTAGACCTTTTGAAAGTCGTAGTCCTTCATGGCGGCAATGTCCGCGCCGGCGGCGAACGCCTTCTCGCTGCCGGTGAGGATGATGCAGCCGATGGTGTCGTCGCGCTCAAAGCCCATGAGGGCGCAGCCCAACTCGTCCATGAGCTGGTCGTTGAGCGCATTCATGGCCTTGGGACGGTTCAGGGTGATCACGCCGGTCTTGAGGTCAGACGTGCCGCGGATGTCGGTGAGGATGGTCTCGTAGCTCATGGGTTGGACGGCGGTGCCGAGGCTAAACAGTGGACAGGGTTACGTGCCCCCAAGTCTATCGGTGGGCGCAGGCAGCGCAGCGGGTGAATTGGGCAGAGGCTGTTTGACCAGCTCGGGCAGGCCGTCCATCACCATCAAGGCATAGGAGTCGGCGTCCACCAGCACCTGCATGCGCACCGGCAGGTACTGCAGGGCCGGGGCGAACCACACTTCGGCAATCAGGTCACTCCGCCAGGGGTCGAGTTCGCGCTGGGGTTTGGCGTGAATGGTTTGCACGGGGCCCGCAGGCGTGTCGACGGTGACGGGCTCACCCACCACGTAGCTCCACAGGTCGGAGCGGCGCACCAGTGCCAGGGGGAAACTGACCTTGTCACCCGCCTGAATGGGCGTGGGGTTGGTGCCAAACAGCCAGGCCAGCTGCACAAACTGGCTGGCCGAATCCTGCGTGCCCGGGGCAGTGGGGCGGCGGGTGCCGTCGGGCAGCAGCACCGAGCCGGGCTTGCCGCCTTCACCGGGTTCGAAGACCATGGTGGAGCGCCGCGCGCGGGAGAACAGCACGCGGGTGTCTTCCTCGTATCGCTGAGGCGTCAAGCCGTCCGGCCCCAAGCGGCCCTCGCTGTAGACCTTGCGCAACACCAAGGGCGCGGCGCGCGGGCCAATCAGAACCTCCATCTCCACGCGGTAACGGTCGCCTTCACGCAGCCACAAGACCTGTGCCGACCCATTGAACTCCCCACGAAAGAACCCCTTGAGGCTGTAGCGGATGCGGGTGGATGGCGGCCAGGGGTCGACCTGCGCGGCTGGTGCTGGCTTGGGCGGTGATTCCGCGCTGGCCAT
>RFPX01000187.1 GCA_009925955.1 Betaproteobacteria bacterium | reverse complement strand
AAGATGATCGACCCCAACGCCTCCACCGCCCGCCGCGTGGCCATCTCCAAGGCCCTGCTGTTGGTGGTTTCGCTGGCTGCGGCGTACACCGCGTACACCGTCTACGTGACCAAGCAGGCTGACATCCTGTTCCTGGTCTCGGCGGCGTTCTCGTTCGCGGCTGCGGGCTTCTTCCCGGCGCTGGTCTTGGGCATCTTCTGGAAGCGCGCCTCTTCTGCGGGCGCGGTGCTGGGCATGATCGCCGGCTTCGGCGTCACCCTGTACTACATGGCCACCAACCACGCCTGGATGCGCACCATCTTCGGTGTGACCCAGCCGGTGGACCTGTGGTTCGGCGTGCTGCCGATCTCGGCAGGCTTGTTCGGCGTGCCCGTGGGCTTTGCGGTGATCATCCTGGTGAGCCTGTTCACGCCGGCTCCCAAGGCTGAGATCCAGGAGCTCATCGAGCACGTGCGCTACCCGAGCATCAAGGGTGACATCAACACCCAGGCGACCTGATCGTCTGAACACGCCGCCGCCGGCTGAATGGCCGACGGTGGGTTTCTGCAAAGGGCCCCGATTCGTCGGGGCCCTTTTTTGTTCCATCAAAAAGATCAGTGTTTACCCTTGTTTTTGGGGTGATTTCCACTTGATGGAATGAGATGTTCGGGTTATCCCCAGTGCCGTAAGCCGTGGTTGGCGCGCCGTCAGAAACAGGTCAGAGCCCGTGATGACAGTGTGGGCATTGGCCCCGTCGAGGCCATGTTTCTCGCCAAACAGGAGCAACCCATGGCATTGAACCCCGCTGGGACGGCCGGCCAAACCGAGCACCCCCCCATGACCGCCGAGGAAAAGAAGGTCATCTTCGCCTCCTCGCTCGGTACCGTTTTCGAGTGGTACGACTTCTACCTGTACGGATCGCTGGCGGCCATCATCGCCAAGCAGTTCTTTGCCGGCCTGGACCCGTCGGCCGCCTTCATCTTCGCGCTGCTGGCCTTTGCTGCGGGCTTCATCGTTCGCCCCTTCGGCGCCATCTTCTTCGGCCGCCTGGGCGACATGATCGGCCGCAAGTACACCTTCTTGGTCACCATCTTGCTGATGGGTTTGTCCACCTTCATCGTGGGCATCCTGCCCAACTACGCCTCCATTGGCGTGGCCGCGCCGGTGATCCTCATCGTGCTGCGGCTGCTGCAGGGCCTGGCCCTGGGCGGTGAGTACGGCGGCGCCGCTACCTATGTGGCCGAGCATGCCCCGCACGGACGCCGCGGCGCCTACACCGCCTGGATCCAAACCACCGCCACCCTGGGCCTGTTCCTGTCCCTGATGGTGATTCTGGGCACCCGCACCGCCATCGGTGAGGCCGCCTTCGCCGACTGGGGCTGGCGTGTGCCCTTCATCGTGTCCATCGCACTGTTGGGCATTTCGGTGTGGATTCGCCTGCAGATGAACGAGTCGCCGGCCTTCCAGAAGATGAAGGCCGAGGGCAAGACCTCCAAGGCGCCGCTGGCCGAGTCCTTTGGCCAGTGGAAGAACCTCAAGATCGTGATCCTGGCCCTGCTGGGCCTGGTGGCTGGCCAGGCCGTGGTCTGGTACTCGGGCCAGTTCTACGCGCTGTTCTTCCTGGCCAACGTGCTCAAGGTCGATGGCCCCACCGCCAACATCCTGGTGGCCGTGTCGCTGATCATCGGCACACCGTTCTTCGTGGTGTTCGGCACGCTGTCCGACAAGATCGGCCGCAAGCCCATCATCCTGGCGGGCATGGCCTTGGCCGTGCTGACCTACTTCCCGCTGTTCGAAGCGCTGACCAATGCCGCCAACCCCAAGTTGGCAGCGGCCCAGAAGAGCGCCCAGGTCACGGTGACCGCCGCGGCCGGTGATTGCTCCTTCCAGGGCAACCCAGTGGCCCGCGAAATCGACTTCACCAAGTCCTGCGACATCGCCAAGCGCTTCCTGGCCCAGAACTCGGTGAGTTACAGCAACGCCACGGCCGCCGAGGCAGGCCCGGCGGTGGTCAAGATCGGCGAGGTGGAAATCGTCGCGCCGGTCGGGGTGATTGAGAACCTCAAGTTCAACGCCGACAGCGCCAAGGCCATTGCCGACTTCAAGAAGGCCGTGGGTGAGGCCCTCAAGGCGGCTGGCTACCCGGCCAAGGCTGATCCGATTGCGCCTTTGTCGGCCAACTGGTGGAAGATCGTGGCCATCCTGTCGATCCTGGTGATCTACGTGACCATGGTCTACGGCCCCATCGCCGCGATGCTGGTGGAAATGTTCCCCACCCGCATCCGCTACACCTCCATGTCCCTGCCGTATCACATTGGCAATGGCTGGTTCGGTGGCCTGATGCCCACGATCGCCTTTGCGATGGTGGCGCAGAACGGCGACATGTACTACGGCCTGTGGTATCCCATCATCATCGCCTCGGCCACCTTCGTGATCGGTCTGCTGTTCGTGAAGGAAACCAAGGACGTGGACATCTACGCCAACGATTGAGGAGCCTCACATGTTGAAAATCCTATTGGGCTTCCTGGTGTTCGCCGCACTGGCCTTGTTCATCCTCAGCCGAGGTGGCGACATCGACATGAGCGGCGAGAAACACGGCATCGAGTCGCATGAGCCGGCGGCTTCGGCCCCGGCCTCTGCAGCCGCGGCGTCTGCCGCCTCGGAAGCCAGCCCAGCTTCCAAGTAAGTTCGGCTCCATTCGGTGGGTCACCCGAGGTGCCCACCGCAGGCCTGGTGGCGCTACCATCAGGCCCGAAGCCGTCAGCCCGCCCAGCGTTCGCGCTTCGCGGGCTTTTTCTTTTGGGGGTCATCCACCGTGCCTACACAGGACAACTCTGCCAGCGGCCCGGTGACACCGGGCACCCAGGTCCTGGCCTCCAGCGCACTGGCTGCGGCGCTGCGGGAGCGACTTGCGCGCTACCTGCCCTTTTCGCAGATGCGGCCCGAGCACGTGGATGAATTCTTGGCCGCCTCCAGCGAGGTCTACTTCGAGCCAGGCGAGGTCATCCTGCAGGCCGAGAGCGGCCCTGTGGACCACCTGTACTTTCTGCGCCAGGGCAGCGTCACCGGCCACCGAGGGCCCCAGAGCATCTACGATGCCAACATCGAGTACGTGACGGGCGACTTGTTCCCCGTGGCAGC
>RFPX01000186.1 GCA_009925955.1 Betaproteobacteria bacterium | reverse complement strand
CATTTCCCAGTGGCTGCCCAAACCTTCGCGTTGGCCGTGCGCGCCGATCATGGCCGGCACCCCAGCGCGCTGCAACTCGGTGGCCGTGCGTGCCACCCGAATCACATTGAAGTCTTCCTCAGGCGCCGTGGGCCGACGAACGGCACGCGACTGCAGGATGCCGGGCGGCACGTAGCGGCCCAGCAGCGGGTGTTGCCACACATCGGTTCGCGCGTACCAATAGTGCTCACCATCGAGCCCGCCGTAGGCCACGTTCAGCGTGGGCGTGTAACCGACACGGGTCTGGCTCCACAGCTGCTTGACATCGTCATACACCAAGTCAATGGGCAGCGCATGCTCCAGGCCGGTGTGGCCATCCACCACCTGCGCCATGTTCTGTTGGAACATGCTGGCCCCTTCGGGCACCACCATCATCTGGGTGCGGCGCGCGGCTTCCAGAATCATTTGACGCTGCTCGCGCCGCGGCTGGTTGTAGCTCTTGACGCTGATGGCGCCATTCTCCTTTTGCCGGTTCAGGTGCGTCAGGGCATCGTCGAGGTTGTTCACGACGGCGTTAGAGCCCCCTTTGGCGCCGTACAGGATCGATCCCGTGCTGAAGATGCGCGGGCCCAAGACCTGCCCGGTCCGCTGCAACTCGGCCTGCGTGAAGATATGGTCGTTGCGGTTACTGGGGTCGTGCAGCGCGGTCACGCCGAACGCCAAGGATGCCAAGTTGACCCAGCTTTGCTGCGGAACGATGCCGTCCTCGCCCATGGCCCCGTGCCAGTGCGCATCGATGAAGCCCGGCACGATGGTTTTGCCGCGCAGGTCCACGCGCCGCGCATCCGCAGGCACGGCCACTTGCGCGGCCGGCCCAATGGTGGCAATTCGGTTCCCGTCGATCAACACCACCGCGTCTTCAATCACCTCATCCGGCTGTGCCGCCCGCATGGTGGCCACCCGCGCGCCGACCAGGGCGATACGGCCCTGCGGCCGGTCGGTGGTGGCCGTCAGGCCAATGTGGCGGCCCTGGCTGGGTGGCTTGAAGGCCTGGGCCTCGCCTCCCGCAGGAGCTGCCTGCCCAACACCGGTTACCGGGAAGGCTTGTGCCAGTGGCACGCTGAACAGGCGCGGGCCCGTGCTGAAATGGGCGGTGCGTGAATCGCCACTGAAGTGCAGGTGCTGCCCGGCATCGTGGCTCAAGCGCTTGACGGGCAAGCCTTCCATGCGGGCCGCAATCGTCAGGGGTTTGCCGGTTTGCGGCAGGGGCAGCACATAGGCATGGAACCGGTCGATGAAGCCCAGCCAGCGCCCATCGGGAGACACGCTGTACTCGCCGATGAACTCACCGCGCGCCACCTCGGTTTCCTCTCCGCCGTTTCGCGCGCCGAACTGCGGCGTGTCGCCATCACGGCTGATGCGCCGAGGGCTGCCGCTGCCGTCTGCTGCAGCGATGTAGACGCCCGTCTCCAGCCCATGCCACGGCGACAACAGCACACTGCCGCGCGACTTCACATACACCACGTGTCGGCCGTCGGGTGAGAACCGTGGCGTGAGGTACTTGCCCGGCTCGGGCGTGACCACGGTCTCCCGCCCACTGGCCAAATCCCGCACCCGCACCCGCCCCATCTCGCGGTCGTTCCAGCTGATGTAGGCTACACGCTTGCCGTCGCGGCTGATGCTGGGCTGGAACTCAAAGTGCTCGGTTTGGGTGCTCAGGCGGCGCGCGGGTGCGTCGTCACGATCCAGACTGCGCTGCCACAAGTGGCCCAAGGCCGAATACACGGTGAAGCGCCCATCTGGCGAGACCTGCACGTGGCGTAACTGCTTCACATCGAAGGTATCGGGGGCCACGGTTTGGGGCACGCGCAGCGCCTCCCGGACTTCGCGGGTATGCCGAACGTGGAAGGGAATCTCGGCAGCGTGCCCGCTGCGCGCCTGCACACGCCACAGCTTGCCCTGCGCCCACACGACCAACTGCTGGGAATCGGGCGTCCAGGCAAAACCGGGGTACACCCCATATACGCTCCAAGCCTCCTGCAGGTCACGGCTCAAGCCACCCCACAGCGCACGCTCGGTGCCCGTCTGCAGGTCCTTGATGAACAGGGTGCTTTGGTTGCGCACACGGCGCACGAAGGCCAGGTGCTTGCCGTCGGGTGAAGGCACCGGGCGCACGGCACCGCCTGGGCCGGTCACGAAGGCCTCCGTGTGGCCGTCGTGGAGGTCTTGCCGGAAGATGCGAAAGATTTCCTTGTTGGAGTCCTTGTTGTACTCGAAGCTGTTGCCCGGAGTCGTGTCGCGCGAGTAGTACAGGTGCCGCGCATCCGGCGAAATGGCGGGCTCGCCCAGGTCCTTCTGCCAGTTGGGCTTCTCATTGAGTGCCACGCCCTTGCCGCCGTCCAGGTGGTAGAGCCAAATCTCGCCCGATCCCATGGACCGCGTGCCGAAGTAATGCTTGCGGGCCAACACATAGTGGCCACTGGGATGCCACACGGGGTTGTTGAGCAGCCGTTCGGGCTCTTGCGTGATGGCACGCGCACCGCTGCCGTCCAGGTTCATCACCCAAATGTTGTCCCCGCCACCGGCATCGGACACGAAGGCCAGTTGCCGACCATCAGGGGAAAAGCGCGCCTGGTGCTCCCAAGCCATCGAGGTTGTCAGCGGCCGCGCCTGCCCGCCTTCGATGGGCAGCAGGTACAGGTCGCCCAGCAGGTCGAACACCAGCGTTTTGCCATCGGGGCTGACGTCCACGCTCATCCAAGTCCCGGTGCGCGTGTCAATGGACACGGTGCGCGCCACACCCGGCGGTTGGTTCACATTCCAGGAGGGCTTGCTGGGCTGCGCGGAAACACCGGCCACGCCCGCAAGCCCCGTCACGCCTGCAAATCCCACAACGCCCACCACGGCCAGGCCCCAGCGAAGGGCCCGCCGCACCACCGATGCCTGGCAAGGTCTCATGTACATCCTCTAGAAAGCGAGGCTGATTCTGCCCACAAAACGGTGCGCCCGTCCGTACGGCTGCCAGCAGGGCCTGAGGCCTCCAGCCTTGGGCCATCGCCAACCCAGGGTGTCGGGTTTATCCTTGGGCCCATGAACACCGCCACCCACGACCCCCACCCCGCCCCGACACTGGAAGTGCTGCCTCGTGACCTCAGCGCTTA
>RFPX01000185.1 GCA_009925955.1 Betaproteobacteria bacterium | reverse complement strand
CTTGGGCCGCCTGTGGCGCGACGCCAAGCTCTACGAGATTGGTGCCGGCACCAGTGAGATTCGCCGCATGCTGATCGGCCGGGAGCTGTTTGCCGAGACGATGTAGGCGCGCTCAGCACCCCGCTGATGTACCGATGAACCCATGAGCCAAGGAATGCCCCCGCGATGAGCCTGCACCTGGAGGAGTTGTTCGCCAAGAACCGCCAATGGGCTGCGGCCACCGAAGTGCGCGATCCGGGCTTCTTTGCCAGGTTGGCCAAGCAGCAGAACCCCAAGTACATGTGGATCGGCTGCTCCGACAGCCGTGTGCCGGCCAACGAGATCACCGGGCTGGACCCGGGCGAGGTGTTCGTGCACCGCAACGTGGCCAATGTGGTGGTGCACTCCGACCTGAACGCCTTGTCCACCATCCAGTTCGCGGTGGAACACCTCAAGGTGGAGCACATCATGGTGGTGGGTCACTACGGCTGCGCGGGTGTGCGTGCGGCCATGCGCGGAACCCGGGTGGGCCTGGCCGACAACTGGCTGCGCCATGTGCACGACGTGCGCTTGCGCCACCGCAAGCGCCTGGACCACCTGGAGTTCGGTGAGCAGGAGAACATCCTGTGCGAGATGAACGTGATCGAACAGGTGGGCAACATCGCCCTGACCACCACCATCCAGGATGCCTGGGCGCGGGGTCAGCAGGTGGCGGTTCACGGTTGGGTTTATGGCCTACACAACGGCCTGCTCAAGGACCTGAATGTGACGATGCACGAACCCGACACGGTGGTGGATGTCTTTGCCGCTGCACTCAAACGCTACCCCTTGAGGATGCCTGGCGATGCCTGAAAGCACCGGCCAATCTCTGTTCCCCCATGCCTTGACCGACGGCCGCGCGTTTCGGATTGCGCAGGCGCTGATCGAAGGCTTCAACCGGCACTACACCCTGTTTCGGCAAGCCAGCCGCGACGCGCAGCGCCGCTTCGAGGAGGCCGACTGGCACGGGCAACAAGCGGCGCAGCGCGAGCGCATCGAGTTTTATGACTTGCGGGTGCGGGAGGCCTGCGAGCGGTTGCAGGCCGAGTTCAAGGCCAGCGACCTGCCCATGGATGTGTGGCAGCAGGTCAAGCTGCACGTCATTGGACTGCTGGTCAACCACCACCAACCCGAGTTGGCGGAGACCTTCTTCAATTCCGTGACCACGAAGATGCTGCACCGCAGCTACTTCCACAACGACTTCATCTTCGTGCGTCCGGCGGTGTCCACCGAGTACATCGAGAACAGCGAGCCCGAGTCGCAGCCCACCTTTCGTGCCTATTACCCGCGCAAGCGAGGCGCCATGGTCGACACCTGGCGCGAGGTGGTGGGCGCCTTCGGCTTGAAGCGCCCCTTTGCCGACCTGGAGCGGGACCTGAGCCTGGTCAACCGCGCCGCCTTGGCCGAGATGGGCGAGTTCCGCGAACGGGCGAACTTTCAGGTCCAGGTGCTGTCCAGCCTGTTCTTTCGCAACAAGGGCGCCTATGTGGTGGGCAAGATCGTCAACGGCTACCGCGAATTGCCCTTTGCCCTGCCCATCCTGCACGATGCGCAGGGACACTTGTGCATCGACGCGGCACTCTTCGGCCATGACGACATGGCCGCACTCTTCAGCTTTGCGCGCGCCTATTTCCTGGTCGACATGGAGATCCCTTCGGCCTATGTGCAGTTCCTGCGCAGCCTCATGCCCAACAAGCCGCGTTCGGAAATCTACTCGGCGCTTGGCCTGCACAAGCAGGGCAAGACCTTGTTTTATCGAGACTTCCTGCAGCACCTGCGCCACAGCACCGACCAGTTCCGCATCGCCCCGGGCATCAAGGGCATGGTGATGTTGGTGTTCGACCTGCCCTCCTTCCCCTATGTGTTCAAGGTCATCAAGGACTACTACCCACCGCAGAAAGACACCACACGCGAGCAAATCAAGGGCAAGTACCTGCTGGTCAAGCAGCACGACCGCGTCGGGCGCATGGCCGACACCGCCGAGTACTCCGAGGTGGCCTTTCCGCGTGCGCGCTTTGACGACGAGCTGATCGCGGAGATTCAAAAGTTTGCGCCCTCGCAGCTGGAGATTTCCGATCGTGATGGCGATGGGGCTCAAGAGGTGATCCTCAAGCACGTCTACATTGAACGCCGCATGATCCCGTTGAACATCTTTTTGCAGGAGTGTTTCGACGCCGGGCCCGAGGACCGCAAGGCGCGCCGCCAACTCGAGCATGCGGTGGTGGAGTACGGCAACGCCATCAAGGATTTGGTGGCCGCCAACATCTTCCCGGGCGACATGCTGTGGAAGAACTTCGGTGTCACCCGCAACGGCAAGGTGGTGTTCTACGACTACGACGAAATCGAGTACATCACCGACTGCCAGTTCCGCCGCGTGCCCGCGCCCCGCACGGAGGAAGACGAGATGAGTGGGGAGATCTGGTACTCGGTGGGTCCCAAAGACGTGTTTCCCGAAACCTTCGGCCCTTTCCTGCTGGGCAATTCAGAGGTGCGCGAGGTGTTCATGAAGCACCACGGGGACCTGCTGGACGTGCAGTTCTGGCAGTCCCACCAGCAGCGCATCCAGGCCCGACAGGTGATCGATGTCTTCCCCTACGACCCCGAACGCCGCTTTGCCGCGCAGGCAGCTGCGGGCAGCCGTACCGCGGCCGCTCGCACCGGTGGTTTGCCCTTCACTTCTTAGGAGCTTCAGATGAGCGATCCCGTCGTCATCGTGTCCGCCGCCCGCACGCCCATTGGGGGCCTGCTGGGTGACTTCGCCAACCTCAGCGCGGCCGAGTTGGGGGCCGTGGCCATCAAGGCCGCGGTGGAGCGCGCTGGTGTGCCCAGCGACGCCATCAACGAAGTGCTGATGGGCAACTGCCTGATGGCCGGTCAGGGGCAGGCACCTGCCCGGCAAGCGATGCGCCAGGCGGGCGTGCCCGATTCGGCCGGTGCGGTGACGCTGTCCAAGATGTGCGGCAGCGGCATGCGGGCCATGATGTTCGCCCACGACATGCTGGCCGCCGGCAGTGTGGACGTGATGGTGGCCGGTGGCATGGAAAGCATGACCAATGCGCCGCACCTGATGTTTGCACGCAAGGGCGTGAAGTACGGTGCTGCACAGCTCTTCGACCACATGGCCCTGGACGGCCTTGAAGACGCCTATGAGCGTG
>RFPX01000184.1 GCA_009925955.1 Betaproteobacteria bacterium | reverse complement strand
CCTGGTGCGCATACACGGGTTGTGCAGGCAGTTCCGGGCGATCCGACCAGGCCCCTTGCAACAGGTCCACGTCGGTGCGCAGCCGAATGCCGGCTTGGTCCAGGGTGGACTGAAGCTGTTGAGCGGCGGCCAGCCCCAGCACCTGCGCGTCCACCGCCACGGTGCCGCCGCGGTGCACGTGATCGGCCAGCCACTGCACGTGGTGGGCAGCCGTGCCCGTGGGAATCTTGACCAGGTCCACCCCTGTGCCCTGCAGCTCGGCCTCGGCCTGAACCCAGTAGCGGCTGTCGGCAAACACGGCCGCCTGACCTTGCATCACCACCAGGGTACCCATGGAGCCCGTGAAGCCGCTGAAGTACTGCCGTCCCTGCCAGCGTTCGGGCAGGTACTCTGAGAGGTGGGGGTCTGCCGAAGGCACAAGCAGGGCGTCCACGCCCTCTTGCACCATGGCCTCTCTCAGGGCTTGAAGCCGGCTTCGGATGGGGTTGGTTCGGGTGTCCATGCGCCGATTCTAGAAGCGGCTGGCCCCGGCGTGCGAGTGAAACCGCCCACGCGTGGTGCCCCGTGCACGCCATCGTCGGCGCACGGGCCGGTCACCCAATGCGGCCCAGCAGCAGGTACTCCATCAAGGCCTTTTGCACATGCATGCGGTTCTCTGCTTCGTCCCACACGACGCTTTGCGGCCCATCGATCACCTCGGCGGCCACTTCTTCTCCACGATGGGCCGGCAGGCAGTGCATGAACAGGGCATCGGGCTTGGCTGCGGCCATCATTTCGGCGTCCACACACCAGTCGGCAAACGCAGCCTTGCGGGCCTCGTTCTCCGCCTCATAGCCCATGCTGGTCCACACATCGGTGGTGACCAGGTCCGCGCCGCGGCAGGCGTCCAGGGGGTTTTTGAAGACCTTGAAGCAGCTCGCATCGCGCAAGCCCGCCACCTCGAGATTCACCTCGTAGCCACTGGGCGTGCTGATGTGCACTGTGAAGCCCAGGATTTCCGCAGCTTGCAGCCAGGTATGGGCCATGTTGTTGCCATCCCCCACCCACGCCACCACCTTGCCGGCAATCGACCCACGGTGTTCGATGTAGGTGTAGAGGTCGGCCAGGATCTGGCAAGGGTGGTATTCGTTGGTCAGGCCATTGATCACCGGCACGCGCGAATGGGCCGCGAATCCTTCGAGCTTGCTTTGCTCGTAGGTTCGGATCATCACGATGTCGACCATGCGGCTGATCACGCGCGCGCTGTCCTCCACCGGCTCGGCGCGCCCAAGTTGGCTGTCACCCGTGGTCAAGTGCACCACCGAGCCGCCCATTTGGTACATCCCCGCCTCAAAGCTCACGCGCGTGCGGGTGCTGGCCTTCTCAAAGATCATGGCCAGGGTGCGGTCGACCAGGGGGGTGTACTTTTCGTAGTTCTTGAAGCGCTTCTTGATGATCGCCGCACGCTCGAAGAGGTAGCTGTACTCCTCGGCCCGAAAGTCCTTGAACTGCAGATAGTGGCGAATCAGGGGCAGGCCGGGCTTCATGCGGCGGCCTTTACGTCACTGTCCTTGAGGAACTGCAGGACCAGGGGTGCCAGTCGAGCCACCACTTCACGCGCCTCGTCGTGTGTCATGATCAGGGGCGGCACCAGGCGAATGACGTTATCGGCCGTCACACTGATCAGCAGGCCCGCCTCGCAGGCGATGCCCAGCAGCGCGCCACAGGGTCGATCCAGCTCCACCCCCAGCATCAGGCCCTGTCCGCGGATGTCCTTGACGCCGGGCTGTGTGCCCAACTCCCGCTGCAGGTCGGCCTTGAGCTGTGCACCCACCGATTCTGCGTGGGCCAACAGGCCGTCTTCCTGCATGATGCGCAGCGTTTCCACGCCGGCCCGCATGGCCAGGGGGTTGCCGCCGAAGGTGGTGCCATGGTTGCCGGGCTGCAGGACGTGAGCGGCCTTGGGCCCACAGACCACGGCCCCGATCGGAACACCCGAGCCCAAACCCTTGGCCAGTGGCATCACATCAGGGACGATGCCCGCCCACTGGTGGGCAAACCACTTGCCGGTGCGGCCGATGCCGCACTGCACCTCGTCGAGCATGAGCAGCTTGTCGTGCTGGTCACAGATGGCGCGCAAACCCTGCAGGAACTCCACCCGCGAGGGGTTGACGCCCCCTTCGCCCTGAATGGTCTCCAGGAACACGGCGGTGATGCGGGGATGGTCGGCCAGCGCGCGCTCAACCGCGGCCAGGTCGTTCAGCGGTACGCGCACGAAGCCACCCACCAAGGGCCCGAAGCCCGCATGGATCTTGGGATTGGCAGTGGCCGACAGCGTGGCCAGGGAGCGGCCGTGGAAGGCGCGCTCGAACACCAGGATCTCGGGTTCGGTGTTGCCCCGGTCATGGCCGTACTTGCGCGCGATCTTGATGGCGGCCTCGTTGGCTTCCAGCCCCGAGTTGCAGAAGAAGGCGTTGCTCATGCCCGAGAGTTCGCACAGGCGTGCAGCCAAGGCCTCCTGCAGCGGAATGTGCACGTAGTTGGAGGTGTGGATGAGTTTGGCCACCTGGTCCTGCAGCGCAGCCACCAAGCGCGGGTGTGCATGGCCCAGGGTGTTGACGGCGATACCCCCCAGCGCGTCGAGGTACTCGCGCCCCTCGGTGTCCCAGGCGCGGCAGCCTTTGCCGTGGGTCAGCGCAATCGGCAGGCGGCCGTATGTTGTCATCACATGGGGCTGAGCCGTGGAGGCGTTGGTCATGTTGAAAACTCCCGAAAGTCGTTGAAGATTCTAGTGTTGTGGGGTGTCAGACCGGTGTCTCGCGTCAACAGGTGCTGCGCTGCAACACGCCAAGGCACAATGTCGGGATGGCTCGCCAGTACTACATCATCGGACTCACCGCAGACGGGCGGTCTTTTCGACCCAGCGACTGGTCAGAGCGCTTGGCGGGTGCGATGTCGTCGTTTCGTCCGGGCGGCTCGGTCGGTGGTGCAGCGGCCCACATCGGTTACTCGCCGTATTGCCAGCCGCGCACCGTAGACGGCGCCAAGGCGGTTCTGGTGGATGAGGGCCTCAAGGAGATTGAGCCCATGGCCTGGGACTTCGTGATGAACTTCGCCCGCGACAACGGGCTGCAAGTGCGCGAGGTCTGAGCCCTTGGCACAGGCTGCGTGCCGGCTCGTGCCCCGTGCGGGCCGCCTTGA
>RFPX01000183.1 GCA_009925955.1 Betaproteobacteria bacterium | reverse complement strand
GAGCTCGATGCTCAACTGCATCAACGGCGTCTACACGCCTCAAGAGGGCTCGATCACTTTCCGTGGCCAGACCTTTGACCACATGAACAGCCGCCAGGTCGCCGAGATGGGCATTGCCCGTACGTTCCAGAACCTGGCCTTGTTCAAGGGCATGAGCGTGATCGACAACATCATGACCGGCCGCAACCTCAAGATGAAGGCCAATATCCTGCAGCAGGCCATCCGCAACCCCTTTGGCATCGGATCGGCCGAGCGCGAGGAAGAAGCCCACCGCGAATTCGTCGAGCACATCATCGACTTCCTGGAAATCCAGGCCTACCGCAAGACACCCGTGGGCCGCCTGCCCTACGGCCTTCAGAAGCGGGTGGACTTGGGGCGTGCGCTGGCCATGGAGCCGCAGGTGCTGCTGCTGGACGAACCGATGGCCGGCATGAACGTCGAGGAGAAGCAGGACATGTGCCGCTTCGTGCTGGACGTCAACGACGAGTTTGGCACCACCATCGTGCTGATCGAACACGACATGGGCGTGGTGATGGACATCTCCGACCGGGTCGTGGTGTTGGACTACGGCAAGAAGATCGGCGACGGCACACCCGACGAGGTGCGCGTCAACGAGGACGTCATCAAGGCCTACCTGGGCACCAGCCACTAAGGCCAGCCGGAGCACATCATGGGATTTTTCATCGAGACTCTGATCGGCGGCCTGATGACCGGCATGCTGTATTCGCTGGTGGCCTTGGGCTTCGTGCTGATCTTCAAGGCCTCCGGGGTCTTCAACTTTGCACAAGGGGCCATGGTGCTGTTCGCCGCGCTGGCCATGGCGCGCTTTTCAGAGTGGATCCCCGCGTTCACAGGGCTGGACAGCAAGGTCGTCTCCAACGTCCTGGCCTTCGTGGCCGCCATGGCCCTGATGGTGGCCGTGGCCTGGTTGGTGGAACGGCTGGTGTTGGGCAAGCTGGTCAACCAAGAGGGCATCACCCTGCTGATGGCCACCTTGGGCATCACCTATTTCCTCGACGGCTTTGGGCAAACGCTGTTTGGCAGCGAGATCTACAAGATTGACGTGGGTCTTCCCAAAGACCCGATGTTCCTGCTGGACGGCATCTTCCAAGGCGGCATCCTCGTCAACAAGGAAGACCTGTACGCGGCGGTGATCGCCGCCTTGCTGGTGGTGGCGCTGTCCCTGTTCTTCCAGTTCACCTCCACCGGGCGCGCCCTGCGTGCCGTGGCTGACGACCACCAGGCCGCGCAATCCATTGGTATTCCACTGGACCGCATCTGGATCATCGTCTGGAGCGTGGCGGGCTTTGTGGCGCTGGTGGCCGGTGTGATCTGGGGCAGCAAGCTGGGGGTGCAGTTCTCGCTGTCCCTGGTCGCGCTCAAGGCCTTGCCCGTGGTCATCTTGGGCGGCCTCACCTCGGTGCCTGGGGCCATCATCGGCGGGCTGTTGATCGGTGTGGGCGAGAAGGTCTCCGAGGTCTACCTGGGCCCGGCGCTGGGTGGCGGCATCGAGATTTGGTTCGGTTATGTCTTGGTCCTGTTCGTGCTGCTGGTGCGGCCCCAGGGCCTGTTCGGCGAAAAGATCATCGACCGCGTCTGAGGCTTTCAGCCCACACGGGAACCACCGAAAGAACCCTATGCTTTATCGCGAAAACGGCCAGTTCAAGACGAGTTACGCGTCGGATCAGCAGATCTTCCCCATCCGGCAAGACCGCATCTCCATCCTGCTGCTGTTGGCCGCAGCGGTCTTGGTGGTTCCAGCGCTGGCTGACGAATACACCTTTCGTGCCATCCTCATTCCCTTCCTGATCCTGTCGCTGGCCGCCTTGGGCCTGAACATCCTGGTGGGCTATTGCGGACAGGTCTCGCTGGGCACGGGTGCCTTCATGGCGGTGGGCGCGTATGCGGCCTACAACTTCATGGTGCGCATCGAGGGCATGCCGCTGCTGGCGGCCCTGTTGCTGGGCGGCGGGTGCGCCACCCTGGTGGGTGTGGCCTTCGGCATTCCATCCCTTCGCATCAAAGGCCTGTACCTGGCCGTGGCCACATTGGCCGCACAGTTCTTCGTGGACTGGATGTTCTTGCGGGTGTCCTGGTTCACCAACAACAGCACCTCAGGTTCGGTTTCGGTTTCCGATCTCAGTGTGTTCGGCATCTCCATCAACACCCCGCAGGAAAAGTACCTGCTGTGCCTGGCCGTGGTGGTGGTGTTCGCCTTGATGGCCAAGAACCTGGTGCGAAGCCACTTGGGGCGTGAGTGGATGGCCATCCGTGACATGGATGTGGCCGCGGCCGTCATCGGCATTCGCCCGGTGTATGCCAAGCTCACCGCCTTTGCCGTGAGCTCCTTCATCGTCGGTGTGGCCGGTGCACTTTGGGCCTTCGTACACCTGGGCTCCTGGGAACCTGCCGCCTTTTCAATCGACCGCAGCTTCCAGCTGTTGTTCATGGTGATCATCGGGGGCCTGGGCTCCATCATGGGCAGCTTCTTTGGAGCGGCCTTCATCGTGGTGTTGCCCATCTTTCTCAACCAGTTCCTGCCCGCCGCCGGCGACCTGGTCGGTGTGGAGATCAGCACCGCCATGGTGGCCCATGCCGAGCTCATGATCTTCGGTGGGCTGATCGTCTTCTTCCTCATCGTCGAGCCCCATGGACTGGCTCGGCTGTGGTCCACCGCCAAGGAAAAGCTGCGGCTGTGGCCCTTCCCTCATTGACGAGTCCTGAAAGGGCCGACGGGCCCATCTGTTCCCAGCGGCGCTGACGAGTGCCAGTTCACAACCAAGCGAATGGAGACCTGCATGAAATTCAAATCGATCGCGATGGGCGCTGCATTGGCCGCGGCCAGCTTGAGCGCCTTGATGTCCGGTGCGCCGGCCATCGCGCAGTCCAAGGTTCAGTTCTTCCCCAGCCTCACCGGCCGTACCGGCCCCGTGGCCCCCAACGCCACGCCCTTTGCCAACGGGTATGCCGACTACATGAAGCTGGTCAATGCACGCGGCGGCATCAACGGTGTGATGACCCTGGTTGAAGAGTGCGAAACCGCCTACGCCACGGACCGTGGTGTGGAGTGCTACGAGCGCCTGAAGGGCAAGCACGGTGGCGCCACCGTGTTCCAACCGCTGTCCACCGGTATCACCTTCGCGCTGACGGAGAAGATCCCCAACGACAAGATCCCCATGATCACCTC
>RFPX01000182.1 GCA_009925955.1 Betaproteobacteria bacterium | reverse complement strand
GGCTGCGAGGCCTGTCAGTGATTCACCGGCGCAAGCGCGGTGCATTCAAGGTCAATTCGATGCTTGATCACAACACGAAGCCGGCCGATGAGGTGGAAGTGCTTGGTGTTGTGACGGAACGCTCTGATAATTCGAACTGTTAAGGAACGCAGCAATGCTGGTTTGGGAAGACGACTCTCGTACCCACAACACCACCGCCCGTGTGGTGCCCTCTCCCGACTCCGCTACCGCCGTTCGCTCTGCGGTGGAGGCTCAGCCAACCCCGGTACCTGCTGTGGTTGATGCTGCCCAATTGGCATCGCACACGGCCCAGTCCGCTGCATTTGCGGCGCCTGCGGTGATGCCCTTGAAGGACCTGGCCGCGGTGCCGGCTGCCTCTGCCGCATCGGAGGCCCGCCGTGTCAACGCCGCCGACAAGCGCATCATCAACGGCCAGACCGACGTCAACCAGTTGGTGCCCTTCAAATACAAGTGGGCGTGGGAAAAATACCTGGCCACCTGCGCCAACCACTGGATGCCGCAAGAGATCAACATGTCTCGCGACATCGCCCTGTGGAAAGACCCCAACGGCCTGAGCGAAGACGAGCGGCGCATCATCAAGCGCAACCTGGGCTTCTTCGTCACGGCGGATTCCTTGGCCGCCAACAACATCACGCTGGGCACCTACCGTCACATCACGGCCCCCGAGTGCCGCCAGTTCCTGTTGCGCCAGGCCTTTGAAGAAGCCATCCACACCCACGCCTACCAGTACATCGTGGAGTCTTTGGGGCTGGACGAAAGCGAGATCTTCAACGCCTACCATGAGGTGTCCTCGATTCGGGACAAGGACGAGTTCCTGATCCCCTTCATCGATGCGATCATGGACCCGAACTTCAAGACAGGCACCCTGGAGGCCGATCAGACCCTGCTCAAGAGCCTGATCGTGTTCGCCTGCTTGATGGAAGGCCTGTTTTTCTACGTGGGCTTCACCCAGATCCTGGCGCTGGGCCGCCAGAACAAGATGACCGGTGCGGCCGAGCAGTACCAGTACATCCTGCGCGATGAGTCGATGCACTGCAATTTCGGCATCGACCTCATCAACGCCATCAAGATGGAGAACCCCCATCTGTGGACGGCCGAATTCAAGACCGAGATCCGCGCCCTGTTCATGAAGGCCGTGGAACTCGAGTACCGCTATGCCGAAGACACCATGCCCCGCGGCGTGTTGGGTCTCAATGCCTCCATGTTCAAAGGCTATTTGCGTTACATCGCCAACCGGCGCGCCACCCAGATCGGTCTGGAAGAGCTCTTCCCCAATGAAGAGAACCCTTTCCCCTGGATGAGCGAAATGATCGACCTGAAGAAGGAGCGCAACTTTTTCGAAACCCGCGTCATCGAGTACCAAACCGGTGGCGCATTGAGTTGGGATTGAAGTCGGGCTGATCCACGCTCTGCGTGGCGCAGTCTTGTCTTCGGTCTCATCTGATCCGGCCTGATCGGCCAGCCTTCCGCAGAGAAGGCAGTCGTTTGGGCTTTACGAATTCATGGCACTGCCGAGTCGGTGGTTTAAGGCCTTCGGGCTGCTCACCACCGCAACGAGGTGGGCCATGAATCGCCGTGCATGAGCTCGTGCACGGTGCTCTTTGCAACTTGATCAAGGAGATCACGATGGCAACTGCGAAAAAAGCCCCGGCCAAGAAGGCCGCTGTGAAGAAGCCCGCCGCCAAGAAGGCCCCGGCCAAGAAGGTAGCGGCAAAGAAGGCTCCGGCCAAGAAGGCCGCGGCCAAGAAGGCTCCGGCCAAGAAGGCTGCAGCCAAGAAGGCTCCGGCCAAGAAGGCCGCAGCAAAGAAGCCGGCAGCCAAGAAGCCGGCAGCCAAGAAGCCTGCTGCTAAGAAGCCGGCTGCCAAGAAGGCTGCTGCTAAGAAGCCGGCTGCCAAGAAGGCTGCTGCCAAGAAGCCGGCTGCGAAGAAGCCTGCTGCCAAGAAGGCTGCCAAGAAGCCTGCTGCCAAGAAGGCTGCCCCTGCTGCCCCTGCTGCCCCTGCTGCCAAGACGGCCCTGAGCCCCGCGGCTGCTTGGCCCTTCCCCACCGGCAACAAGCCCTAAAGGAAGCGCCAGCACACAGTCCCAAGCCTGGCTTGGGACTTGTGGCAGACAGCTTGAGAACCCGGCTTCGGCCGGGTTTTTTATTGCTCTCGCAAACGGCTGTTGCGCGGCACACCCGCCAACAAGAACTCCATCTGGTCAGCCAGTATCCGGCGCCCACGCAGGATCATGTCTTCGTGCAGACTGGGCACGTAGGGCACATAACGAGGGTGCATCCCAGATTCTTCCGGCAGCCGGCTGCCTTTGCGGCCGTTGCAGGTGCGGCAGGCCGTGATGCAGTTCATCCACGTGTCATGCCCTCCGCGCGAGGTGGGCACGATGTGCTCGCGCGTGAGGTCGTCTACAGGAAAGTGCCCACCGCAGTAGGCGCACAGTTGCCGGTCGCGCGCGAAGAGCTTGGGGTTGCTCAAGGTGGGCACCTGGCGCCAAGCCCGCGCGGGTATGGCCCCTCGAACCGCCACGATGGGGTGCAGCTCGATTCGGCTTTGCAGGCCTGATGCCCTTTGCACACCGCCGCGCAGCAGGCGAAACGGCTCGCCAAGTGTCCAGGCCACCGCATCGGTGGCGTACAGCACGGCCGCCTCACGCGCGGTCATCCACGCCTGCGGACGGCCCGAGCAATCCAACTGGAGAACATCCATCGTTCCACCTCTTGGACCTCGAGGGTAGCCCAGCTGGGCTGGCGCCTCAAGCGTTCAAACCCACCCGTTTTGCGCCTGTGGTTTTCCCATCGATTGCTTACACGGCGTTTGGCAAGATCAGACAAAATAGCACGACCGTTCGATTATTTCAGGCCCCATGAACACCCGCGATCCCGCCATCCACGCCAAGACGCCGCGCAGCGAGAAGGCGGAGCGCCCGGTGCAGCACAAGGGGCAGCAGACCCGTAGTGCCATCTTGGAGGCCGCCCTGGGTTTGGCCTCTCATGTGGGGCTCGAAGGGCTGTCCATCGGGGCCCTGGCGGAAATGACCGGCATGAGCAAGTCCGGCGTCTTCGCCCACTTTGGCTCGCGTGAGGAACTGCAGATCTCCGTGATCCGCGAGTACCACCACAAGTTCGAAGAAGAGGTCTTCTACCCCTCCATCCAGGATCCACGGGGGCTGCCTCGCCTGCA
>RFPX01000181.1 GCA_009925955.1 Betaproteobacteria bacterium | reverse complement strand
CTCTAGTTCATTGTTATTCGAGCATCTTCACCCGTTCAGATGATTCCATCTGAACGTGATCTGCTCTAGCCTTGGCTTTCCATCCTGGCCGGAGGCTCCATGAATCTCGCCCGTTTTCCCCGTATTCGTTTGGGTCATTTGCCAACTCCTCTGGAGCCGATGGAACATTTGTCACGTCGGCTTGCCGACGCCCATGGCAAAGGGCCAAAAATCTGGATGAAGCGGGATGATTGCACCGGGCTTTCCACCGGCGGCAACAAGACCCGCAAGCTGGAATTCCTGATGGCGGATGCGGAAGCCAAAGGGGCGGATACGGTCATCACGCAGGGCGCGACGCAATCCAACCATGCCCGGCAAACCGCTGCGGCCGCGGCCAAACTTGGCCTTGCCTGTCATCTTTTGCTGGAAGACCGCACCGGGCGGCGCGATGCGGCCTATACGCAATCAGCCAATGTCCTGCTTGATAGATTGCATGGCGCGGTGATTGATCATCGCCCGGGCGGCGCTGACATGCAGGCGGAAATGGAAATTCTGGCCGAAAAGCTGCGCGCCGAAGGGCGCCGGCCTTATGTGATTCCAGGCGGTGGGTCCAATGCTGTCGGCGCGCTTGGCTATGTTTACGCCGCGCAGGAATTGCTGGGCCAGGCGATGGAATTGGGCTTACGGATCGATCACGTGGTGCATGCCACTGGCAGCGCCGGCACCCAGGCCGGTCTGGTGGCAGGGCTTGTTGCCATGAATAGCGGCGTTTCGGTGCTGGGCATCGGCGTCAGCAGCCCGCGCGTGACCCAGGAAGCCAAGGTGCTGGAACTGGCGCAGGATACCGCCAAATATCTTGACCTGCCCGGCATCATCCGGCCGCATCATGTGCTGGCCAATTGCGATTATATCGGCCAGGGCTACGGCATCCCGACTGAAGGCATGGTGGAAGCCGTGCGCCTGGTGGCGGAATGCGAAGGGATCCTGCTGGATCCCGTTTATTCCGGCAAAGCCATGGCCGGGCTGATTGATCTGATCCGCAAGGGCCACTTCGCCGCCGATAGCAATATCGTCTTCCTGCATACCGGCGGCGCGGTTGGTCTTTTCGGCTATCCGGAAGCGCTCGCGTCAGATTGAAGCACGCATGGGCGGGTTCAGACCCGCCCGTGGCATGCCTTGAATTTCTTGCCGCTGCCACAGGGGCAGGGGTCGTTGCGGCCCACCTTCGCGCCCTCGCGCTGCACGGTTCGCACGGCCAGGCGGTCTTGGGCGGTCAGGCCCCACAGCGTGACGGCGGCCTCCACCGTGTCCTCAATGGCGTGCGTGTCGTCGCGCAGCGGCACCTGTTCGTTCAACTCCGCCACCAAGGCACGGTCTTCCTCGGTCTGCGGCGGCAGGTGCCGCAAGATGCGCGAAATCGCCAGATGCACCGCATCGTCGGGGTGGTCCATCAGCCCCTCGAAGGTCTGCGCGCCATACAGGAACCCCGATGCCCAGTAGACCAGCGGGCGGGAGTGCTCGGGCAGGGCCGCGATCTCTTCATCGGGGGCTTCTTCGGCCACCCCTTCGGCCCCCTCTTCGGCCGGGTCGTCAGGTGTTGGTCCAGCGGCTTGGAGGTCGCTGACCACCGGGTCGAAGCCGCCTTCTTCCGACAGTCCGCGCACCAAGGCCTCAAAGCGCCGTTGCATCAGGGCGCGCACCCGGGCCAGCCAGGCCTCGTCCAAGCCCGCCGGTGGCCAGCGGCTGCCGTCGGTGTCCAGCGCATGCGCCAGCCAATCGGCCGGCGCCACGATGCGCGGCTGCACCGCCACCGCGCACAAGTAGCCGTCCAGGGACACGACATCCAAGGGCTGCAGCGGCTCAGGGGCCTGCTGCAGCAGGGTGTCGAGTTCGTCGATTTCGGTGTTGGTGAGGTCGGCCTTCATGCCGCGATTGTCGCGTGCACCGGCAGGGGCTCCGGCTGGGGCACCGGAATGCCCCAAGCCTTCAGGCCGCCAGGCGCTGGGCGATCTGTGCCTTGGTCTGGCGCAGCTCCTCGGGCAGGTGGTAGGCGAGTTGCTCAAACAGCTCGTCGTGCAGCTTGAGCTCCTCGGCCCAGGCCGCTTGGTCAATGCTGATCACGCTGTCGAACTGGTCGCGGCTGAATTCCAAACCGGCCCAAGACAAATCTTCGTAGCGCGGGCTGATGCCCACGGCGTGCTCCACGCCTTGGGCCTTGCCCTCCACGCGCTCGAGCATCCACTTGAGCACCCGCATGTTCTCGCCGTAGCCCGGCCACACGAACTTGCCATCGGCCCCCTTGCGGAACCTCCACGCCTTGGGCCTTGCCCTCCACGCGCTCGAGCATCCACTTGAGCACCCGCATGTTTTCGCCGTAACCCGGCCACACGAACTTGCCATCGGCCCCTTTGCGGAACCAGTTGACGCAGTAGATGCGCGGCAAGGTCACCCCCTGGGCTTGCAGCTTCTTGCCCAGGGCCAGCCAGTGCTGGAAGTAGTCGCTCATGTTGTAGCCCATGAAGGGCAGCATGGCGAAGGGGTCACGGCGCACCACGCCTTGCTGGCCTGCGGCCGCGGCGGTGGTTTCGCTGCCCATGGTGGCGGCCATGTACACGCCTTCCACCCAGTTGCGGGCCTCGGTCACCAGCGGCACCGTGGTGCTGCGCCGGCCGCCGAAGATGAAGGCGTCGATGGCCACGCCTTGCGGCTGGTCCCAGTCGGCGTCGAGCACGGGGTTGTTGGTGGCCGCGACGGTGAAGCGGGCATTCGGGTGGGCCGCCTTGGCGCCGGTTTCCTTGGCGATGGCCGGGGTCCAGCGCTGGCCTTGCCAGTCGGTGAGTTCGGCCGGGGGCACATCGGTCATGCCTTCCCACCACACATCACCCTCGGGCGTGAGCGCCACGTTCGTGAAGATGGCGTCGCGCTGCAGGGACGCCATGCAGTTCGGGTTGGTCTTGTGGTTGGTGCCGGGGGCCACGCCGAAGTAGCCCGCCTCGGGGTTGATCGCGTACAGGCGGCCATCGGGGCCCGGCTTGATCCAGGCGATGTCGTCGCCGATGGTGGTCACCTTCCAGGTATGGCCTTGCGCGTCCTTCAGGCCCGCCGGGGGAATCAACATGGCGAAGTTGGTCTTGCCGCAGGCGCTGGGGAAGGCAGCCGCCACATGGCGCTTGACGCCGTTGGGCTGTGTCACGCCCAGCACCAGCATGTGCTCGGCCAACCAGCCCTGG
>RFPX01000019.1 GCA_009925955.1 Betaproteobacteria bacterium | reverse complement strand
CCGTGGTTTCCACCGCGGCGTCTACCCGGGAAGGCAGGCGGGCAGCGGCCACGCACAGCAGCACCAACAGGACACAAACGACCCAGGGAAAGGCATCGATGCCCGCCGATTCCAGAATGAACCCAGCGGCCGTCACAGACAGGATGAAGCCGATGGAGCCCCAGACACGGATTCGACCGTAGCGGGCTGCGTCCATGCCCCCATCCGTTTGAAGGAAGCGGGCCAAGGCCGATTCGGACAGCGGCACCACGCCGCCGTTGCAGATGAACAGCAAAAACACGCACAGCGGCAACCAACCCCATGCATGGGCTGGCGCCAAGAGGCTGCCCATCAGCAAGGAGCCCAGTGTGGCCGCGCGCAGCAACCACACCCGGCGCCCCGTGTGGTCGGCCAACCAGCCCCAGGCATAGGGCACGAAGACCCGTGTCCAGGCCTGCAGGGAAGAGATCACGCCAATGGCCAGGGCGGAATACCCCAGCGACTTGAACCACAGCGGCGCGTAGGTGGTGAAGAAGCCGATGCTGGCGAAATAGGTGAAGGACACGGCGGCGAATGCCGCCCAGGGCGGACGCGTCACGCCGCCGAGGCGCCCTGGATCGGTGCCACCGGCAGCTGCACGTCGCCACACTGGGCGCGGTGCAGCAGCACGTGGTCCATCAGCACCAGGGCCAGCATGGCCTCGGCGATGGGCGTGGCCCGAATGCCCACGCAGGGGTCGTGCCGGCCAAAGGTCTCGACCGTGGTCGGCTGCAGCTGGCGGTCGATGGAGGCCTTGGGCCATCGGATGGAACTGGTGGGCTTGATGGCGATGCGCACCACCAGGTCCTGCCCGGTGCTGATGCCACCCAAAACGCCCCCGGCGTGGTTGCTTCTGAAGCCCTCTGGGGACAGCTCGTCGCCGTGCACGCTGCCGTTCTGGGCCACCACCGCAAAGCCGTCGCCGATCTCCACACCCTTGACGGCGTTGATGCCCATCATCGCGTAGGCGATGTCCGCATCGAGCTTGTCAAACAAAGGCTGCCCCAGGCCCACGGGCACGCCAGTGGCCCGCACCTCAATGCGCGCGCCCACCGAGTCGCCCTTCTTGCGCAGGGCGTCCATGTACGCCTCAAGCTCCGGGATTTGGCTGGCGTTGGCAGCGAAGAAAGGGTTGTTCGGAATGTGTTCCAGGCCCTCGAAGGCGATCTCCCGATCGCCCAGGGCCGACATCCAGCCCACGAAGCCGGTGCCGTGTCGGGCCTTGAGCCACTTCTTGGCGACGGCTCCGGCAGCCACCATCGGCGCGGTCAAGCGCGCGGACGACCGTCCGCCACCGCGGGGATCCCTCAGCCCGTACTTGCGCCAGTAGGTGTAGTCGGCATGCCCGGGGCGAAAGGTGTCCAAGATATTGCCGTAGTCCTTGCTGCGCTGATCGGTGTTGCGGATCAACAGCGCAATGGGCGTACCGGTGGTTCGGCCCTCGTAGACGCCCGAGAGGATCTCCACGGCGTCGGGCTCGTTGCGTTGGGTCACATGACGGCTGGTGCCCGGCCGACGACGGTCGAGGTCGGGCTGTATGTCGCTTTCCTGAAGCTCCAAACCGGGAGGGCAGCCGTCGATCACGCAGCCGATGGCCACGCCATGGCTCTCACCGAAGTTGGTGACGCGAAACAGGTTGCCAAACGTGCTGCCGGACATGGGTCAAGGGCGATTCAGGAAGGCCCCGATTGTGACAGGCCGCCGCACACCGCCCGCACTGCAAGCCCAGGGCTATCGAGGCGCGGTGTCGCCGGTGGCGGCTTGGTCCTCGGACGGCCAGTCGCGGATGTAGGCCTTGAGCATGCGGTTCTCGAAGTCCTGCGCATCCACCACGGCCTTGGCCACGTCGTAGAACGAGATCACGCCCATCAGGGTTCGGCCGTCCAGGACCGGCATGTAGCGTGCGTGTCGGCCCAGCATCATGCGGCGCACCTCGTCCATTTCGGTTTCCATGGTGCAGGTCATGGGGTGGTCGTCCATGACCGAGCGGACCAGCAAAGTGCCCACCTGGTTCTGGTTGCGCACCACTGCTGCAATCACCTCACGAAAGGTGAGCATGCCGGTGAGGTCACCGTGGTCCATGACCACCAGGGACCCCACATCCTGTTCGGCCATGGTCTTGACCGCCTCGGTCAGGGGCGTGTCCGAGCTCACGGTAAACAAGGTGCTGCCTTTGACGCGGAGGATGTCACTGACCTTCATGACGCTGCCTGCTGGTGTTCGGGGGGTGGCTAAGGTGGACCGGCTAGGGTACGGAGAGCGCCCAACATAGCACACAATGAAGCGCAATCCAACGCCCAAAGGCTCTTCCATGGCCGGATACAGCGCACCCCATTTCGATACTTTGGCCCTGCACGCCGGAGCGGCGCCGGACCCCAGCACCGGCGCACGCGCCGTGCCCCTGCACCTGAGCACCTCCTTCGTGTTCCAGGATGCCGAACACGCGGCCTCGCTCTTCAACATGGAGCGGCCAGGCCATGTGTACAGCCGCATCAGCAACCCCACCAATGCGGTCTTCGAGGAACGCATGGCCGCCCTCGAAGGGGCCGTGGGGGCTGTGGCCACCGCCAGCGGACAGGCAGCGCTGCACCTGGCCGTGGCCACCTTGGCCGGTGCCGGCGCGCACATCGTGGCCAGCGGCGCGCTGTATGGCGGCTCGCACAACTTGTTGGCCTACACGCTGCGGCGCTTTGGCATCGAGACGACCTTCGTGGCGCCTCGTGACTTGGACGCCTGGCGGCAAGCCATACGCCCCACGACCCGGCTGCTCTTTGGCGAGACCCTGGGCAACCCCGGTCTGGACGTGCTGGACATTCCTTCGGTATCGGCCGTGGCGCACGAGGCCGGCGTTCCGCTGCTGGTGGACTCCACCTTCACCACCCCCTGGCTGATGAAGCCTTTGGACTTGGGCGCGGACCTGGTGTTTCACTCGGCCACCAAGTTCCTGTGCGGGCATGGCACGGTGGTGGGCGGCGTGGTGCTGGATGGGGGCCGCTTCGACTGGGCCGCCAGCCCTCGTTTCCCCGAACTGAGCCAACCGTACGAAGGCTTTCATGGGATGAATTTTTCCGAAGAGAGCTCCACCGGCGCTTTTCTGCTGCGGGCCCGGCGCGAGGGACTGCGCGACTTCGGCGCCTGCATGAGCCCTCACACCGCCTGGCTGATGCTGCAGGGCCTGGAGACCCTGCCCCTGCGCATGGAACGCCATGTGGCCAACACCCGGCGCGTGGTGGAGTTCTTGTGCAGCCATCCCCTGGTGCTGGACGTCGCTTACCCCGAACTGCCCTCCCACCCCGACCACGCCCTGGCCACGCAACTGCTGCCACGCGGGGCGGGTGCCGTGTTCAGTTTCAACCTCAGGGGCACTCGGGAGCAGGGACGCGCCTTCATCGAGGCCTTGCAGGTGTTTTCACACCTGGCCAATGTCGGCGACTGCCGCTCGCTGGTCATCCATCCCGCCTCCACCACGCATTTCCGGATGAGCGACGATGCGCTGCGGATCAGCGGCATCGGGCCCGGAACGATCCGACTGTCCATCGGGCTGGAGTCGGCCGACGACCTCATCGATGATCTGAAGCGCGCCTTCAAGGTGGCTGAAAGGTTCGCCAGCAAACCCAACACGTCCCCCACGGCTGCGCCAGGTGCCACATGAACATCGAACTGGGTGAACGCCAGATCTACGCCTACACCGGTGGGCGGCCCTTCGACCCCACCCTGCCCTGCGTCGTGTTCATCCACGGCGCGCTGCACGACCACAGCGTTTGGACCCTGCCAGCGCGGTGGATGGCGCACCATGGCTACGGCGTGTTGGCACTGGACCAGCCGGGCCACATGCGCAGCATCGGCCCCGTCTGCGCCTCCATCGAAGAAGGCGCGCTGGCGCTTTGGCAGGTGCTGGATGCCGTGGGCGCGGGACGCGTGTGCCTGGTGGGCCACAGCATGGGGTCCTTGATCGCGCTGGAGGCCGCCGCACGGTGTCCTCAGAGGGTGACCGATCTGGTGATGGTGGGTACCGCCTACCCCATGGCCGTCTCGCCTGCCCTGCTCGAAGCGGCCGAACAGCGCCCCGCCCAAGGCATCGACATGGTCAACCAGTACTCACTCAGCAGTTGGGCATCCAAGCCCAGCTACCCGGGTCCGGGTTTCTGGCTGCATGGCGGCAACCGGGCCTTGATGCACCGGGTGCTGGCTTCGAATCGCAACGTGAACCTGTTCAGCCACGACTTCAAGCTGTGCGACGCCTACCGGGGCGCCGAAGCGGCGATGCCCCTGGTGCAGGCCCGCACCCACCTCGTGTTGGGGGCACGAGACCAGATGACGATGCCCAAGGCCAGCCGCGCGCTGCAGGTGGGGCTGCAAGCACGGGTGCATACCCTGGCCACGGGACATGGCCTCATGCAAGAGGACCCCGAAGACTTCCTGCGCATCCTGCGCGGGATCACCGCCGGGTTTGCGGCGTAAGCACCGCCGTCGGGCGTGCACAAGCGCCAGAGGCCCCGCATCCGGTGCGCCCGGTTCATCGGCCTATGATCCCAGCCATGAACCACGCCGACCCCGCCACCGCTGCCCAACCCGCCAGCCCCCTCGGCTCCGCCGACCGCGTGGTGCAGGCCACGCGGGCTTTGTCGATTGGCGCCTTGCTGGGCTTGGTGGTGCTGGGCCTGGCCTGGGAGCTGGTGCTGGCCCCCACGGGCAACCGGACCCTGGTGCTCAAGGTGATCCCCCTGCTCTTTCCCTTGGTGGGTCTGCTCAAGCACCGCATGTACACCCACCGGTGGGTGAGCCTCTTGGTTTGGCTGTACTTCACCGAAGGGGTTGTCCGCGCCACCTCAGACCCCTACCCCTCATGGATCCTGGCCTGCATCGAGGTGCTGCTGTGCCTGGTGCTGTTCACCGCCAGTGCCGTGCATGTCCGCTGGCGGCTCAAGCAGGCCAAGGCGCGCGGCCTGCAGGAGGCCACCAGCTGATGGGCGCCCCCGACACAACAGGGCACGGGACGCGGCATTCGTCGCTGCTGCAAGACTTGGAGGCCATCACCGGGACTGGCCATGTGTTGACCGGGGAAGGTTTGGAGGCCTATGAGCGGGACTGGCGGCGCCGCTGGCATGGCCGTGCATTGGCCGTGGTGCGCCCGGCCGATGCCCAACAAGTCTGCCGGATCGTGCAGGCCTGTGCGCAAGCCGGCGTGTCGCTGGTTCCGCAAGGGGGCCACACCGGCTTGGTGGGGGGCGGAACGCCGGACGAAACCGGCACCCAGATTGTGCTGTCCCTGCAGCGCCTGAACCGCGTTCGCGAGATCGATGCGGACAACCTCACCATGACGGTGGAAGCGGGCTGCGTCTTGCAATCGGTACAGGCTGCGGCTGCAGACCGTGGGTTGCTGTTCCCCTTGAGCCTGGCTGCTGAAGGCAGCTGCACCATTGGAGGCAATCTGGCCAGCAATGCCGGCGGCACGCAGGTGCTGCGCTACGGCAATGCGCGCGAGCTGTGCCTGGGGCTTGAGGTGGTGACTGCAGAAGGTGAATTGCTCCAGGGCTTGAGTGGCCTTCGCAAGGACAACACGGGCTATGACCTGCGGGACTTGTACATCGGCAGCGAGGGCACCCTGGGGGTGATCACCGCAGCCACGCTGAAGCTGGTGCCGCAACCCGCTGCGGTGATGACGGCCCTGGCCGGTTGCTCGAGTCCTGCGCAGGCCGTGCGATTGCTGCGTCTGGCACGAACCCAACTGGGCGCCACGCTCACGGGGTTTGAACTGATGAACGCCTTCTCGCGAGAGCTGGTGGCTCGCCACCTGCCTCAAATCGCACAACCCCTGTGCACGGCACAGCAGGTGCCCGCCTGGAGCGTCCTTCTGGAGCAGTCGGATGAGCAAGGCCCGCAGCAGGCGCAGCAGCGGCTGGAGGCACTTCTGGCGCAGGCCCTGGACGAGGGTGTGATCGACGACGCTGTGGTGGCCAAGAACCTGGCCGAGTCCCGTGGCCTGTGGCACCTGCGAGAGGCCATCCCTTTGGCACAGGCCGAAGAAGGCCTGAACATCAAGCACGACATCTCGATCCCGGTGTCTCGCATCCCGATGTTCATCGCCGAGACGGATGCCGCCTTGAAGCAGGCGCACCCGGGCTGCCGCTTGGTGAATTTCGGCCACCTCGGTGACGGCAACCTGCACTACAACGTTCAGGCGCCACACGGCGTGGGCTCGCAAGACTTCCTGCACGCCCATGAGGCGGCCATCAATGCGCTGGTCTACGACGCAGTGCAGCGGCACCAGGGGTCGATCTCGGCCGAACACGGGATCGGACGACTCAAGCGCGATGAGCTGGTGCAGCGCAAAGACCCCGTGGCCTTGGCCTTGATGAAGCGCCTGAAGGCCGCGTTGGACCCTCGGGGGACGCTGAACCCGGGGCGGGTGGTCTAGGTCTAGGTCCAGGTCTACGCCCAGCCCCGGCCAGCGCAGTGCCCTATTGCAGGGGGCCGCCCAGGCCTTTGGGCATGGGCAGGGGCACCACCTCGATGCCCTCATCGAGCAAGGACTCTCGCTCCTGCGCGGTGGTTTGCCCCCGAATCCCTCGCTCGGGGGATTCTCCATAGTGGATGCGCCGCGCCTCCTCGGCAAACCGCCCACCCACGTCTTCTGTGTTCTCGATCACGTGGCGAACCGCTTTGAGCCAGGCCTGTTGCATCAGGGCCATGGTGGCGGCCGCTTCGGGTGATGGGGGCCGCTTGGGCGCGCCCCCCTCGGAAGGTGACCCCTGAGGGTCCACACCCGCGCCGTCCCTGGTTTCGACCTCGGAGGCAGCACCTTCTCGCAGCCCACTGCGGCCCAGATTCAACCGCGGGGCGCTCAGGCGCTTGTTGATGTCCCGGGATGCGCAGAAAGGGCACTCCAGCAAACCGCGCTGGGTCTGCTGGGCGTAGTCGTCATCGGAGGCGAACCAGCCCTCAAAGGCATGGCCCGCCTCGCAGCCCAAGTCGAAGACCTTCATTGAGCACATGATAGGTTCAGATGCCCAAGTGTGCTGGCAACAGGGTCGAATCGGGCTGGGGCAGGCCCAGCTCGGCACACCAGGCCTGCGGACTCTGAAACCGGGGCTGCCAACGGCCCGCTGCCCAATGCTCCAGCCACAACAGACCAATCTGGGTCTTGGCGTCGCTCAACTCACCCCGCGCGGCCATGGTCTGCAGCTCCTGCAGGCCCAGCTCACAGGTGTCCAACAATTCGTCGGCATCCAGCTGGGGCGGCCCCGCCTCCAAGCCTCGGGCCAGCCAAATCTCAATGAACTCATCGGAGTACGCCGCCGCATTGTGCAAGCGACCGGCCAAGGCCCACTCTTGCGCGCGATAGCCGGTCTCTTCCAACAGTTCCCGCATCCCGGTGAACAAGGTGGGCTCGTCGGGGTCGCGCTTGCCTGCTGGAAACTCCAGCAAGACCTGTTGCAGGGGGTAGCGGTACTGCCGCTCCATGATGAAACGGTCCGGCCGCAGCAGCGGCACCACCATCACCGCGCCTGGGTGACGGATGTACTCCCGCTGCACCAGTGTTCCGTTGGACAAACGGGCCTGGTCTCGAAACACCTTCAGGAACGAGCCCTGCAGCACCTGTTCGGACGCCACAGGCTCCTCCTGCAGCCGCTGGTCTTCAGGCCTCATCCGCCGCACGGCTGGCCGGACGCGAACGGCGCAAGTAACGCCAAACAAATCCGGGGAATGCGAAGGTTAGAAAAAGGCTGCCCATGGCGACGTAGAACGCCCACCCTTGAGCATGGCGCTGGCCGATGCCCGCCTCCAGGGCGAATCCCAGGCCGATGCACAGCCCGCAGCCCAGCAACAGCTCCAGCAGCCGCCAGCCCAGGTGCTTGGGGTTCCGCCGGGGCCCCACCACAAACAGACGCTCGTTGACGAAGGGCAGGTTGGCCAGCAGCAGGCCCACGGCCAACACCAAGCCCACTTCGAGTGCAATGTCCATCAGCGCTCCGATGGCGGTTGCTCAGGTGGCCAGGGCGCGAATGACCGCATCGCGACACACCGCCATCAAGCCGCCAGGCAACAAACCCAAGACCAACACCGCTGCACCGTTGACCATCAGCAGCACACGGACAGGCCCCTGTGTGGGCTCGATGATGCCCTGCGCCGGCTCATCGAAGACCATGACCTTGACCACCCGCAGGTAGTAGAACGCCGCCACCAGGCTCAAGAGCACCGCCACCACCGCCAGCGCAATGTAGGCCGCTTGGCCAGTGGTCACCAGGCTCTGCAGCACCGCCAGCTTGGCGTAGAAACCCATGGTGGGCGGAATGCCAGCCAAGGAGAACATGAACACCGTCATCACCGCCGCCATCCAGGGTTGACGGCGCGCCAAGCCCGCCAGGTCGGCGATCTGCTCGCTCTCAAACCCATCGCGCGCCAGCAGCATGACCAAGCCGAAGCTGCCCAAGGTGGTGAGCACGTAGGTCACCATGTAGAACATGGCCGAGCTGTAGGCATTCCCAGCCGCCGCCGTGTCGCCACCGATCACGCCAGAGCCCAGTGCCAGCAGCATGAAGCCCATCTGCGCAATGGCCGAGTAGGCGAGCATGCGCTTGAGGTTGGTCTGGGCGATGGCCGCCAGGTTGCCCACCACCAGGGACACCACCGACATAAACAGCAGCATCTGCTGCCAGTCCACGGCCACCTTCAGCAGGCCTTCGACCAAGAGGCGAATCGTGATGGCAAAGGCGGCCAACTTCGGTGCACTGGCGATGAGCAGGGTGACCGCCGTGGGCGAGCCCTGGTACACGTCGGGCACCCACATGTGAAAGGGTGCCACGCCGAGCTTGAACCCCAACCCAGCCACGATGAACACGACGCCGAACACCAACACCTGGCCGTTGACCCGCCCCTGCGCGATGACCTCGAACACCTTGGGGATCTCCAGCGTGCCCGTGGCGCCGTACATCATCGACAAGCCATACAGCAGGAAGCCGCTGGCCAAGGCACCCAGCACAAAGTACTTCATGGCCGCTTCGGTGGCCGTGGCGTCATCGCGGCGCAAGGCCACCAGCGCGTACAGCGACAGGCTCATGACCTCCAGGCCCATGTAGACCACCAGGAAGTCGTTGGCCGACAACATCACATGCACGCCCAGCAAGGACAGCAGCGCCAGCACATAGAACTCCCCTTTGTGCATGTCGCGGTGAACGATGTAGGGCTGTGCATAGGCCAAGGTGATCATCATCGCCAGGGTGGCCATGACGCCCAACAACCGCCCCATGGGGTCCATCACCACCATGTTGCCCAGGGCATAGACGGTCAAACCCGCATCGAACTGCTGAAAGTGCAGAACGGCGGTGACGGCCAGGGCGGCCTGGCTCATCCAATGGGTGTAGTGGCGCTTCTCATCGGCCACGAACAAATCCACCAAGGCGATCGCACAGGCGGCCAGCAGCAGGAAGATCTCGGGGGTCAAGGCGACCCAGTTCAGCAAAGTCATGCTTGTGGTCTCCATGGGCTCAGGCCGGCAGCTTGGACAGCGCCACATGGCGCAGGAGTTCGGTAATGGAGGTTTGCATCACGTCGGTGAAGGGCTTGGGGTACAGGCCCATCCACAGCACCGCCAAGGCCAGCAGCGCCAACATGAAGAACTCACGGTCGTTCAGGTCGGTGAGCTCGCGCACCTGCTCATTGGCGATGTCGCCGAAATACACGCGCTTGACCATCCACAGCGTGTAGGCCGCACCAAAGACCAAGGTGGTGGAGGCCAAGCCCGCAATCCAGAAGTCGTACTGAACCGCGCCCAGGATCACCATCCATTCACCCACGAAGCCCCCGGTACCCGGCAGCCCGCAATTGGCCATGGCAAAGAACACGGCAAACGCCGCAAACTTGGGCATCGTGTTGACCACCCCACCGTAGGCCGCGATCTCGCGCGAGTGGACACGGTCGTAGAGCACGCCAATGCACAGGAACATCGCACCGGAGACGAAGCCGTGGCTGATCATCTGAACAATCGCGCCGCCCACCCCCAGGTCGCTGAAGATGAAGAAGCCCAGGGTCACAAATCCCATGTGGGCAATCGACGAATAGGCCACCAGCTTCTTCATGTCCTGCTGCACCAGGGCCACCAGGCCGATGTAGACCACCGCAATCAGGCTCAGCGTGATCATCAGCCAGTCAAATTCACGTGCGGCATCCGGTGCGATGGGCATGGAAAAGCGCAGAAAGCCATAGGCCCCAAGCTTGAGCATGATGGCCGCCAGCACCACCGAACCCCCGGTGGGTGCTTCCACGTGCGCATCGGGCAGCCAGGTGTGCACCGGCCACATGGGCACCTTCACGGAGAAGGCTGCGAAGAAGGCAAAGAACAAGAGCGTCTGCGCCGTCATCGGCAGGGGCAGTTGGTGCCAGGCCTGAATGTCGAAGCTGCCGCCGGACTGCAGGTACAGGTACAGCAAGGCCACCAACATCAGCAGGGAGCCCAAGAGCGTGTACAGGAAGAACTTGAAGGCCGCATACACGCGACGCGGGCCGCCCCACACCCCGATGATGATGTACATCGGGATCAGGGTGGCCTCAAAGAAGATGTAGAACAGCAGGCCGTCAAGCGCACTGAAGACGCCCACCATCAGACCCGACAGGATCAGGAAGGCGCCCATGTACAGGGCCACGCGGTCCTCGATGACCTCCCAGGCTGCGATCACCACCACGATGGTGATGAAGGCGGTCAACAAGATGAACCAAACCGATAGACCGTCCACGCCCAGGTGGTAGCGGACATTGAAACGGTCGATCCAGGGCAGGTTCTCGACGAACTGCATGCCCACCGCAGCGGTGTCAAAACCGGTGATCAGCGGAATGGTGACCAGGAAGGACAGCACGGCCGCCGCCAGCGCCAACCATCGCACCACACCCGCATGCTCATCACGACCGACCACCAACAACAAGCTGCCCAGCACGATGGGCAGCCAGATGGCAACACTCAACAAACCCATTTTTTTGTTCTCCGCCTCTTCTGCACGAGCCAGGGTTGACCCGGGCGATCAATGGCCGAAGAGGCCGGTGAGATGCGGCCACAGCCGCCATGTCATGAAACCGAACACGCCCAAGAGCATGACCAGCGCGTACCAATACAGGTGTCCGGTCTGCACCAAACGGCTCAGTCCGGCCAGGGCCCCCACCGCACGGGCCGACCCGTTGACGATCAGACCATCGATGACGGCGGCATCGCCGCCCTTCCACAGGCCCGTACCCAGGGCACGGGAACCGGCAGCCAACACCTTCTCGTTGAAGGCGTCCATGTAGTACTTGTTCTCCAGCACCTTGACCACGGGTGCCAAGGCCCGGCCGATGGCCGCCGGTATGGCCGGCTGCTTGAGGTAGAACCACCAGGCCACCACCACGCCCGACAGGGCGAGCCAGAACGGCAAGGTCTGCAAGCCGTGCAGCGCCATGGCCACGGCCCCATGGAACTCACCGGCCAAGTGCGCCATGGCCGGGTGGCGCGCAGCGTCCACCACGATCGCATCCTGGAGGAACCCGCCAAAGAGCATGGGCTCGATGGTCATGTAGCCGATCAGGACCGAAGGCACGGCCAGGAGCAGCAGCGGGGCCGTCACCACCCAAGGCGACTCGTGCGGCGTGTGGTCTTCCTCATGGCCATCGTGGTGATGGTCATGCTCGCCTGGGAAAGGCTTGTGGTGGAAGCGCTCTTCGCCGTGGAAGACCAGGAAATACATGCGGAAGCTGTAGAAGGCCGTCACAAACACGCCGGCCACCACCGCAAAGATGGCAAAGGGGGTGCCCGGAAGGTTGCTGGCTTCCACGGCCATGATGATGCTGTCCTTGGAGTAGAAGCCCGCGAACAGTGGCGTGCCGATCAAGGCCAGCGAACCCAACAGCGACGTGATCCAGGTGATGGGCATGTGCTTGCGCAAGCCGCCCATGTTGCGGATGTCTTGGTCATGGTGCATACCGATGATGACCGAGCCCGCCGCCAGGAACAGCAAGGCTTTGAAGAAGGCATGGGTCATCAGGTGAAACACGGCCACGGAGTAGGCCGATGCGCCCAGGGCCACCGTCATGTAGCCCAACTGGGACAGCGTGGAATAGGCCACGACGCGCTTGATGTCGTTTTGGATGATCCCCAAAAAGCCCATGAACAGGGCCGTGATGGCGCCAATGACCATCACGAAATTCAAGGCGGTGTCCGACAACTCAAACAGAGGGGACATACGGGCCACCATGAAGATGCCCGCGGTCACCATGGTGGCGGCGTGGATCAGCGCGGAAATCGGCGTGGGGCCTTCCATGGAATCGGGCAGCCACACGTGCAGCGGGAACTGGGCGCTCTTGCCCATGGCCCCGATGAACAAGCAGATGCAGGCCACCGTGATCAGCATCCAGTCGGTGCCGGGGAAGCCCAGCTGGGCCAACTCGTCAGCCTTGGCAAAGGCCTCGGTGTAGTTCAGGGTTCCGGCGTACGCCACCACCAGGCCAATGCCCAAGATAAAGCCGAAGTCCCCTACGCGGTTGACGAGGAAGGCCTTCATGTTGGCAAAGATCGCCGTGGGCTTCTTGAACCAGAAACCAATCAGCAAATACGACACCAGGCCCACCGCCTCCCAGCCGAAGAACAGCTGCAGGAAGTTGTTGCTCATCACCAGCATGAGCATCGAGAAGGTGAACAAGGAGATGTAGCTGAAGAAGCGCTGGTATCCCGGGTCGTCCTCCATGTAGCCAATGGTGTAGAGGTGCACCATCAAGGACACAAAGGTGACCACGCACATCATCATGGCCGTCAGACCGTCGACCATAAAGCCGACCTCCATCTTCAGGCCACCAATCACCATCCATTCGTAGATGGTTTGGTTGAATCGAGCGCCGTCAATGGCCACGCTCTTGAGCACCATGGCCGACAGGATGAAGCTGATGAGCACACCCAGGATGGTGAAGAAGTGCGAGCCGCGGCGCCCCACATAGCGGCCGAAGAAGCCGGCGATGATGGCCCCGGCCAAGGGGGCCAGGGGGACGGCCAACAGCGTGCTGGAAGAAAGTTCTGCTGCCATGGTGGTCAACCCTTGAGGGTGTCGAGTTCCTCGACATTGATCGAGGC
>RFPX01000180.1 GCA_009925955.1 Betaproteobacteria bacterium | reverse complement strand
CCGAGCATCATGGCCCACAACAGCACGGCCATTCCGCCCAGAAGCCTTGCCTTTGGTGCGGGCGCACCGACTTCCATCCAACCCTTCACGTCTGGCTCCTGTTGATCGAAGAACAGGACCGGAGTTTTACCGTGTCAGGCGCTGCGTTGGATCAAGCCACAAGGAAACGATTTGTAAATGTTGGGGCGCTCACCGGGCGTTGTCATCGGCCCATGACAGGCTGCCATCGCACGCTGCACAGCCACTGCCGGTCTGACCATTCGAGCGTGCTGGAGCCTGGCGTACCCATCGGGTCGGTCGCACCGAAACCGTTTCGGGATTCGCGCTTGATGGCGCACTGTGCCAGCACGGTGCGATGGGCTTGCCAGGTGATGCCCAAAGACCGTCGGTCTAGCCGGTCTTGCCAGCGAACGGGGGTTGACGAGCCGAGGGCCTTGCCGTCTGCGTGTGCGGTCCACGATTGTTCACCCATACGCTCCATGAGTTGACGGCTGAGCAAGACGTGCCAACGCCGCCCCAATTCCCACCGCAGCGCCAGACGCGCTTGCCGGACATCGCTGGCGCCTTGCAGCACGATGCCTTCTCCTTCGACCAAGGCCTGCGTGCCCCAGACCTGCTGGCCCTTGTCACTTGAAACAAAAGCCTGCAGGCTGATGGGAGTGGTGGGCCTCCAATGAACTTCGGCCGAAGCGCCCTGGATGTCTGAAACGCTCGAGCCCTGCGACTGCCGCCGCCCCTGACCCGTGGAGCCGCGCAGGCTCAGGGCCTGCCCTGGCTTGGGCCGCCAACTCCACTCCAGGTCCCACACACCCAGCCGATAGTCCACGGCAGGTACGACGGCGGGGGCCGCGTCCACAGCGGCCTGGGTGCCCTCTTGTTGTCGCCGGGTGAGGCTCCAGAACACCTGCTGGGCGATATCCCCCTGCACACGCAAGCGCCCCGTCAGCTGCTCGTATCCAGGCCACCAGACTTGTGGATGGCTGGGCTGGAGCCGGTCGTGTTGCGCGTCAGCGAGCAAGGACCACCGACGCTGCGTTCCCCATTGCAGCGCGCCGCCCAGCTGCTCCAAGGTTTGCTGGCGGCGCTGGGCGGTTTGCGGGTCCAGGCGAACAGGCCCTTCCAGTGCTTCTTGCTGCCGATGCCAGCTCACACTGGCGCCCAGTTGCTGGGCCGACTGCAGTTCCCATCGTGCGCCAACCCGATAGGGCTCGTGGTTCAGCGCTGCTTGATTGGAGTACCGGACACCGGAGAGGCGACCGTAGGCCTGAAGCTGTTGCGCGCCCCAGGGCTGCCGATAGGACAGGTCCAGCGAGGTGATGCTGGCCGAGTCTGGCGCAGCGGGCAAGTCCGGTCGCACGCGCAAGGGATTGCGCTCGTGCAGCCACGCTTGTTCAAGCGCCACGCTGGGCCCCACCAGCTCTGGGCTGTTGGCCATGGGTGCTGATTGCCCGGCCGCGCCGCATGCGCTGAGCAACAGACCGGCGGCCCCTAAGGGCTTGATCAGCTGGCGTGTGGCGCCGCGCCGGCCAGGCCCTGGCCTACCAGGCCTTACCGTCATGGAAGACGAGCCCAATGGTTCGCAGAATGATCTGAACGTCCAAGGCCAAGGACCAGTTTTGCAAATAGTAAAGATCATGTTCGACCCTGCGCCTCATCTTGTCGACCGTGTCGGTCTCGCCTCTGAATCCGTTGACTTGGGCCCACCCCGTGATCCCGGGCCGCACCTTGTGGCGAACCATGTACGCCATCACCTGCTGCCGGTACTCTTGGTTGTGGGCCAATGCATGCGGCCTGGGCCCCACCACGCTCATGCGCCCCTGCAGCACATTGATGAACTGCGGAAGCTCGTCCAGTGAGGTGCGGCGCAGGAAGCGGCCCAGGGCGGTCACGCGCGGGTCGTTGACCGTGGCTTGGTGCACCTGCGCGCCATCCTCCATCACCGTCATGGTTCGAAACTTCCACACCTCGATGACCGCACCGTTGAGCCCCAGCCTTCTTTGCCGGAACAGAACAGGCCCTGGTGATCCCAACCGAATGGCGATGCCGATGATCAGCATGAGTGGGCTGCTCACCAGCAGCGCGGCGGTGGCCAGCACCAGGTCACTGGCCCGCTTGATGACCCCTCGAACCCCTGCGTAAGGGGACTCCACCAGCCCAATCATGGGCAGTCCGTCCAGCGTGGAGATCTGGCCCTGTAACAAGAGGGCGTCCAGCACATCGGGTATCCACCGGACCGTGACCGTGCTGTCCGCTACGGTCTGCCACAGCTGTTGCAGGGCTTGTGAAGTCGGCGCCGCTTCCGCGCCCTGGGCAGGCCACCCCGTGAGGTAGATCTCATCGACTCCACCGGCCTTCACCAGGTTGGCCAACTCTTGCAGCGCCCCGAGCCTAAGGGTGCGCCGTGCGCGAGTGCGTTCCAGGCAGCCCACTTTTTCAGTGGGATCTGCCCAATCGACCCACCCCCTAAAGTGCTTGACCTGCAAGCCCCGTAGGCGCCGTATCGCACGCGCGGCTCGAACCCCCATGGCCCCTGTTCCGACCACCACCACTTGAGGGGCCTTTTGGTGCCCCGTCCATCGCACGAGCCCCGCTGTCACCGCCACCAGCGCGGCTTCGTGAACGAGGGGCGTGACCAGCAGCCAAGACGCCCAAAGCCCCAGATTCATGGCCTGAAGCCCGCGTGTGGCCCAGGCGCACAGCAGGATGACCAGGGCCAGCATCACCGTGGTGGTGAAGGCTTGGGTGCAGCGCTGCCATCGGTTGGAAAAGAGGTGATCGGGCGCGGGGAACGTGAGCGCCAGCACCAGCAGCAGCATCGCCCAGTCCACATGCCCGATGAAGCCCTCACCGTTCGGTGTGCGGTCTGTTGCAGAGGAGGCCGCCTCGAGCGCCGGACCGGGCCAGTCCAGACCAAGGACCAGCTGCGGCAGGGCTTCGGACAGCAGCACAAACACCCCAACATAGACCGCGGGCTCCAGCAGGGCCGACACCCAGGCCGTTACCGCAGAGGGCGATGGCCTGAACAGGAGCCCCGGGCTGTTGTGGGGAGTTGCTTGTGCAGTGAGCCGGTGCATGTGTTGCGGGCAGTTTGAACCAGCCGTATTCCGGCTGGCCGCACATTTCTCAACACGCGCGGGTCTCGGGTTTCGGATCATGGGGCCTTGATCACCAGGAGCCCGCATGACCACATCACCCACCAGCGCGTGTGC
>RFPX01000179.1 GCA_009925955.1 Betaproteobacteria bacterium | reverse complement strand
CCGCGTCCACGATGGCGTGGTATTCGTGGCGCAGCGCATGGGCCAGGGCCTGCAGGTACTGGTCGTCGTCGGCGTAGTGCCGGTTGGGCTGGAACAGCGCCACCACACCGGGCGAGGCAGCGTTCATGAACACGCCGCGGGCGCCATGCTGTTGCGCGGCAGCCTTCACATGGGCGATGTCGTGCTCCAGGGGCAGCAGAGACTTCACCTGAATCGGCCCCACGCAGCAGGGGCGCCGGTAGGTGGGCGTGCCACCGCCGGAAGCCAAGCGCTTCATGAAGCCCGGATAGTCCAGCAGGTCTGCTGGGGTGCGCCGCTCGCTGTCGCCATCGAAGCCGGTGTAGCGGTCCTTGATGTAAGTGGCATAGCTGATCTTGCTCATCTCGCCGTCGCTGACGATGTCGATGCCCGACTGCACCTGGCGTTGCACGGCGTGGTCCACCGCCACGCGCATGGTTTCGTTGAACAGGGCTTCGTCCACCACCTCCCCGCGCTCGCGGGCGAAGATCTGGTCCACCACAGGCTGGCTGCGGGGCAAGGAACCCACGTGCGTGGTGGGGAAGTAGCGGCGGTGGTGCTGCGGCATGGCTCGGGCGGTATGGCGGATGAAAAAGGCCATGGCCGGCATCAAGCCGGCCATGGTTCAGGTCATGGAAGCGATGCTCAGAACTTGCTGTACGTGAGCTTCAAGCCCATCATGCGCGGAGGCGCTGCGCTGACCTGCAGTGCACCGCCGCCACCCCACACAAAGCGGTTGATGGTCTGGGTGTTGCCCACGTTGTCCACAAAACCCATCAGCGACCACTGGTCGTTCATGCGCCAGTTCACCTTGATGTCGGTCTTGGTGAAGGCGCCCTGCTTTTCGATCTGGGCGTTGGTCGGCTGACCGAAGAAGCCGCTGTTGTAGCTGAGCACCACCATCGGGGTCAGGCGTCCGCCACCGGCCAGGCCGATGTCGTGCTTGAGGAAGATGGCGCCTTGGGTGCGCGCGGCATAGGGGATGCGGTTGCCCGACAGGTCGCAGCCGAAAGCTGCAGCCGGCTGGCCCGCCCCACCGGTTCCCGGCACCACACCGCACTTGTAGCCCGGTGCAAACAGGCGGCGCTGGCCGGCCGGTGCAATCACCACGCCGTTGGCGTCGGTTTGCGGTGCGGTGGAAGAAGGGTCGGCCACCAGTATGGAGGTGCCAAAGGGCAGCGCCACATCGGGGAAGCTGGTGTACTTGGCATCCAGCAGGCTCAGCGTGCCACCGAAGGTGGTGGCCCTGGAAGCGCGCCACTCAAGTTCGGCCTCCAAGCCCTTGGCGTTGGCCTTGGCCGCGTTGAAGATGGCCGAAATCGTGGTGTTGCCCACCGGGATTTGGCGCTGCTCCTGCAGGTTGGTGTAGTCGTTGTTGAAGGCCGACACGTTGAGCTGCAGCGTGTTCTTCAGGAAGCGGTTCTTCGAGCCGACTTCAATGGCCACCACCTCTTCGGGCTTGAAGGTGCGCGCCGACTCCAGGGCCTGCCCCGAGTTGAAGCCGCCAGAGCGGAAGCCGTTGGACACGGTCACGTACACGAGCTGGTCCTTGTTGAGCTCGTAGTCCAGGGCCACGCGGCCGGTGCCCTTGCTGAAGGTGGCGTCGCGGTAGGTGGCGCCGGTGGCCGTGTTGGTACCGGGTAGGCAGTTGAAGCCTGGGCGTGTGGCGCCGTCAAGGCAGTTGCTCACGCCAGCCGCACCGTAGGCCGATACCGGCGGCAGCGGCGTGGCCAGGCTGATCAAGGTGCCATCGGGTGCGCCGGCCGCATTCAGCGGCAACACCGAGTTGGCGTTGGCGAACTTGAAGGACTTGGTGTCCTTCGTGTAGCGCGCACCCGCCGTCAGGGTCATGGCCGGGCTGAGCTTGTAGTTCAGCTGGCCATACACCGCGCGCGAGTCGGTCTCGGGCATCTGGTTGTCATAGAAGCCCCCGCCGTTTTGCGCCAGGGTGATGGGCGCGCTGAGCGCCGACGAGCGAATGGTGCGGGGCAGCTGCTGGTTGATGAAGGTGCCACGCAGCTCATCCTTGAACAGGTAAATGCCGGCCACGTAGCCCAGCGGGCCCTTGGTGTTGCTCAGGATCTGGAATTCCTGAGACATGGTCTTGGCTGCTGTGGCTTGGTAGTCCAGCGCAATGGTGGAGGCCGAGAAGTCGGAATCAGACGTGCGCGTGGCGACGAAATCGGCGTAGCCGGTGATGGACTTGAGCGTGGCGCCCGGGATCTGATAGGTCAGGTCCAGGCTCATGTTGCGGTCGCTGAGGTCCAGGAAGGTGCGGTAGTCGTTGTCCACCACATAGGCGTTGCCAGCCTTGTACAGCGGGATACCCAAGTCCACACCGGTGCCAATGGCGTTGGCTCCGGTGCCCGCACCTGCACCCATGGTGCGCGTGCAATCGTTGACCGCGTCACGGTTGCCGCCGCGCGGGTTGATGATGGTTTGCGTGGCGTTGAAGAGTTGCTGGCACGAGGGCGTGTGCACATAGGTGCCGGCCATCTTGTAGCCAAAGGCCGAGCCGCCGTTGCCACCCTGGGTGGTGCTGTCCACCCGGAACACGGCCTCGAGGTCTTTGGTGGGCTTGAAGAGCAGGCTGCCGCGGAAGTAGCGGCTGTCCTGGTCGAACATGCCGGCAGCCGGGTTGAAGTCGTTCTTCACCCAGGGGTCGGACTTGTCCTTGACCGCCACGAGGCGCAGGGCTGCGGTTTCGCCCAAGGGCAGGTTGAAGATGCCTTCGCCCCGCACCTTGCCGTAGTTGCCCACCAACAAGCTGGCGGTGGTTTCGTTGGACTTGAGCTCAGGCGCGTTGGTGGTGATGGCCACGGTGCCGCCGAAGGTGTTGCGGCCAAACAGCGTGCCCTGGGGCCCACGCATCACCTCCACGCGTGACACATCCACAAAGCCCATCATGGCTTGCTGTGCACGCGACTTGTAGATGCCGTCGACAAAGTAGCCGATGGTGGTGTCGGCGTTGACCGCCACGTTTTCGGTGCGCACGCCGCGCATGGCGGGGCGGGCATCAGCGCCCGAGCGGCCGAAGGTGAAGCCAGGCACCACGGTGTCGAGCTGCGACACATCGGAGAGGTTGCGCTCGGCCAAGGCCTGGTTGCTCAAACCGGTCACCGAGACGTTGACCTTTTGCTGGTCTTCCAGGCGGCGGTTGGCCGACACCGACACCGATTGCAATTCACCGGAATCGGC
>RFPX01000178.1 GCA_009925955.1 Betaproteobacteria bacterium | reverse complement strand
GCGAGTGCGATTCGCTGCCCGAGCAGGCCTTCTACATGGTGGGAACGATCGACGAAGCCTTCGAAAAGGCGAAGAAGCTGCAATAAGCGGCGCATACGGCGCGCTGGCCGCGTTGCCGTGCTCGCCGGGTATGCACCCGGCTGTGCGCGGCGCCTTGCCAGCCCACCGTCTGCATGCTTCCTGAAGCTTCCTCACACGTTTAAGGAACGTTTTTATGGCCACGATACATGTGGATGTCGTCTCAGCTGAAGAGAACATCTTTTCGGGCGAGGCGAAATTCGTCGCGCTGCCGGGCGAGAACGGCGAGCTGGGCATCATGCCCAAGCACACGCCGCTGATCACCCGGATCAAGCCCGGTGCGGTGCGCATCGAGCGGGCGGACAACGGCGAAGAAGAGTTCGTCTTTGTGGCCGGCGGCATCCTGGAGGTGCAACCCAACCGCGTCACGGTGCTGGCCGACACCGCCATCCGTGGCCATGACCTGGACGAGGCCAAGGCCAATGAGGCGCAGAAGCACGCCGAGGAAATGATGAAGAGCGCCAAGAGCGACATCGACTTCGCGGCGGCTCAGAGCGAATTCGCGGCCATGGCGGCCCAACTGGCGGCCATCCGCAAGTTCCGCAAGAAGTAAGCCCTGGGCACCAGCGAACCGCGCCCACCCGGCCCTGGCCCGGTGGGCGTTGTTCTTTTTGCACGTCAATCCGGGGTGTCAACTCTGGCGAACACGGCGCTGCAGTCGATAATGCGCGGCGAGGAGAGAAGTCCATGAGCCCAACGGCCTACGCCAACGACCAGTTCCTGCGCGCCTGCCTGCGCCAACCCACCGACCACACCCCGGTGTGGCTGATGCGCCAAGCTGGCCGCTACCTGCCGGAGTACAACGCCACCCGAGCGCGGGCCGGCAGCTTCATGGGCCTGGCCACCAGCCCCGACTTCGCCACCGAGGTGACGCTGCAGCCCTTGGACCGTTACCCGCTGGACGCGGCCATTCTGTTCTCGGACATCTTGACGGTGCCCGACGCCATGGGCCTGGGGCTGAGCTTTGCGGCGGGAGAGGGGCCGCGCTTTGCCAAGACGGTGCGCGAAGAGGCCGATGTGGCCGCGCTGCAGGTGCCCGACCTGGACAAGCTGCGCTACGTGTTTGACGCGGTGGCTTCCATCCGCAAGGCCCTGACCTTGCCCGATGGGCGCAGCCGCGTGCCCCTGATCGGGTTTTCCGGCAGCCCCTGGACCTTGGCCTGCTACATGGTCGAAGGTGCGGGCAGCGACGACTACCGCCACGTGAAGAGCCTGATGTACCGCCGCCCGGACCTGATGCACCGGGTCTTGGAGGTCAATGCACAGGCCGTCACGGCCTACCTCAACGCGCAGATCGAGGCCGGCGCACAGGCGGTGATGGTCTTTGACAGCTGGGGCGGCGTCTTGGCCGATGGTGCCTTCCAGGCCTTCAGCCTGGCCTACACGCGCCGCGTGGTGGAGGGCCTCAAGCGAGAGCATGCAGGCCAGCGCATCCCCTGCATCGTGTTCACCAAGGGAGGTGGGCAGTGGCTGGAAGGCATCGCCGCCTGCGGCGCCGATGTCGTGGGGCTGGACTGGACCACCGACCTGGGCAGTGCCCGCACCCGCGTGGGCCACCAGGTGGCCTTGCAGGGCAACATCGACCCGATGGTGCTGTTCGGGGGCGAGGCCGCCGTGCGCGCCGAGGTGCGCCGCACCTTGGACCGCTTCGGTGCGCCGCGGGCGGCGGATGGCCAATGGGGCGGGCATGTGTTGAACCTGGGGCACGGTTTGAACCAGCACACGCCGCCCGATGCCGTGGCGGCCTTGGTCGATGAAGCCCATGCCTATTCGCGCCGTCTGCGTTGACCTGAAGCCTCATGTGTGCACTCACTCGCGCCGAGAATACGACCGATTCGCAGGCCGGTCTCCCGTGACATTTGACCGGTGCACAGCTGCGCCGTGGGGGACTTATCCCCAAAGCGGTGCAAGCGGTGAACACCACCACTTGCCACCCCACTTGGCTTGAAAAACATCAAAAATTTTTTCCAAGTCCTTGATTCTTCGAAAATAAATCGACTGCCTCCAGATGAGGCAGCTCAAGCAGCGCAAAGCAAAATCAGGCACTTGGCGCTTCCATCGGCAGCTTGTCCCCAAACTTGTCCACAGAATTCGTGGGTAAGCCCTGAAACCCGAACCGAATCAAGACCTTACTAGCCGTGGCTCAGGAGATGGATTCGTATTCGGCGGGCGTGGCTGTGGTGGTGGACCTGCCCCACCACAGTGGCCTGGGTGGGGCCTTGAGCTACCGGCACGCCACACCGCTGGAGCCGGGCACGCTGGTGCAGGTACCGCTGGGCCGCCGGGAGGTTCTGGGGATCGTGTGGGAAGCGTCTGCCTTGCAGGACGCGCCGGCCGACCCTGGTACCTGCAAGCCGGTGACCGCAGTCTTGGACGTGCCCCCCCTGGGCGCACCGTGGCGCTCGCTGCTCACCTTCGCCGCAGACTACTACCGCAGGGGCCTGGGTGAACTGGCCTTGTCGGTGCTGCCACCCGAGCTGCGCAAGGCCACGCCAGCAGCCTTGGCGCGCCGCGGGGCGCGCTTGGCAAAGGCGCAAGCCCGAAAGGGCGCGCCACCGCGCACGGCCATCGATCCTGCCTCTTCACAGCTGCCTGGCGACCAGGCCGACGCCACGCCAAACCCTCCGCCCTTGACGCCCGAGCAGGCAGCCGTGCTGCAGGCGCTGCAAGAGGCCACAAGCCCCACGGGGCGTGCGTCAACTGCCCCAACCGCGCCGGTGCTGCTGCATGGCGTGACCGGTACCGAGTTGCGGCATTTGCCGCACGCTTTGCAACTGCGATTGGTTGGAGAGTACGGCTTCTACCTGCTCTGCGCCGTGACCGGCGAAGCGGGCCAGGAGTGCCGGCGGCAGGACGATGGTGCGCGTCTCGCCGTTGAGGAAATCGAACCGGACACTGATCGCGCCCTTTTCCAGCTGAACGACATCTCCGTCTACGACGATCTTGCTGTTGTCGATGAGAGTTTCCTTCATCACCTTGCGCTTGCCCGCAAATTGCACCGTGCGCCCGTCCGAGAGTTCGACGGAGGTGTATTCTGTCTTGGTCTTGCTCGCTTCATTTGCGGCGATCACAATTTATATTTTGGAACTTCGCAATATTCCATCACTAGCTTCGCTAAGTTTTATAGTTCTTGCAGCAGTG
>RFPX01000177.1 GCA_009925955.1 Betaproteobacteria bacterium | reverse complement strand
TGGAGCCGCCGATGTAGCGCCAGTTGTAGCTCAGGGCGTACTTGCCGTTCTGCCAATTGCCGCGCTGCGAGAAGCGGGTCTTGGAGTACGGCGTGCCCACATCCACACCGTAGTAGCCGGCTTGCTCCAGCGTGGCCACGGTCGGCAGCGACTTGTAGTCGGCCTTGCGCAGCAAGCTGACCTGCAGGCTCAGGTCCAGACGGCCCGGGATGGGCTGGCCCATCTTGGCCAGCGGCACACGGTAGTTGCCGCCGATGTCGATGCCGTTGTAGGCGAAGTAGCCCAGGTTGGACGACTGTGTGCTGACGCCGCGGCTGCCCACGCCGTTCAAGCTGCCGTTGAGCGAATCACGCTGGATCAGCTGGCAGAAGGCGTTGTAGGTGAAGCCGGGGTTCAGCGCGGGGTCGAAGCAACCACCCATCACCTGGCCAGCAGTCGGGCTGGAAACGGCACCGTTGATGATGATCTTCCAATAGTCGACCGTCATCGACAGACCATCCACAGCCTGCGGCTCCCACACCAAGCCCAGGGTCGTGGTGTCGGCCTTCTCAGGGCCCAGGGCGGGGTTGCCGCCGCTGGTGTTGTTGATCTGGCTGGACGAGGGGGCTGCCACGTTGCCGATTTGGGCGGTGGGCACGCCGGTCTGCTGGCACAGGCCCGTGAGCGTGCCCGCCTTGCCGGCATCGCCTGCCACGATCCGCGTGCCCTGGCAGGGGTCCACAGCCAAAGTGGCCAGGCCGGTCACCACGGGCGCATACAGCTCGTTCACGTTCGGTGCGCGCGTGGCACGCTGTTGCTCGCCGCGCAGGCGCAGGCCCTTGACGGGGGTCCAGTCCAGACCCGCCTTGTAGCTGCCGTAATCCTTGGAGCCACCCACGGTGGTGTTGAACTCGGTGCGGCGATAGCCACCGGCCAGGTTCACCGAGCGGGCACCGTTCATGCCTTGGATCAGGGGCAGGCTGGCCTCACCGTACATCTCACGGAAGTTCAGCTGGCCGTTACGGTCCGGGGTGGGGGCGCCGCTGCCCAGCAGCTCACCTTGCGTCTGCACCACCGAGTCCGACTTGTTGCCACCAAACACGGTACGGCGCTCCAGGCCCAGGGCCAGGCTCATCGGGGTCTTGGCAAACGGGCTCTTGATGGCCGTCACTTCACCGTTGGCCGAAGCGCTCACCACATCCTGGGTCACCAGGGTGGTTTGGAAGGTGGGAATGGCCATGTAGGCGAGCATGGCTGGCGTGAGGGTCCCTGCGGAGCCGAACACGTTCAGCGGCACGCAGCCACCGGTGGTCACCGTGCAGCTCGTGGTGTTGAGCGCACGCACGCCTTGTTGCAGCTTGGTGAACGAGAAGCCGTTGCCCGTGGTCTGGATTTGCTCCGAGCGGCCGCGCTGGAAGTACGCGTCATACGACCAACCTTGCAGGCCCGGCAGGCTGCCGCGCACACCGGTGGTGTACTGCATGGTGGTGTTGTCGTAGCTGTAGATGCGGGGGCCAGCTTCCACGAAGCGCCGCGCAATGTTGGCGCGGAATTCGGTGGGGTTGCCTACCACGCAGTTGGCTGCGGAGATGTTGTAAGCCGCGCACAGCTGCTGGCGGATGGGATCGGTGATGAAGGGGTTGCCGATGGGCACGCTCAGGGCCACGCCGAAGGTGCCCGAGGGTGCCAGGTTCAGCGTCACATTGCTGCGGGTGTTGAAGAACTCCGCATAAGCCTCGGCATGCTCGTTGATCGTGAAGCGGGCCAAGCCGGTCACCTGGGTGCGGCTCAGAGGCGTTTCAAAGTAGTTGGGCGGGTTGGTGTTGTAACCATCCGGGGGGCCGCTGGTCACGGCCGAGCGGAACAGGCCCGTGGTGCTGTCGATCACGCGCGAGCCCGCAATGGCGCCCGGCATGCCGGACCACACCGTGGGAACCGAGGTGCCGGAGAAGCCGCCGGGGTTGCCGGTCAGCGAGCTGATCACCGTGCCCGAATATTCACGGTCGGCCAGGCGCAGCGGGTTGGTTTCCGTGGTGCCGATGTTGAGCACCACATTGCCCCGGCCGTCGGCCAGGTTGGTGCCCAGGGTAAGGTCGGTCTTGCGGCGCTTGGCGTCGCCCTCGCCGGAGATGCTGTTCAGCGAAGTGAGCTCGATGCCGCTGAAGTTCTTGCGCGTCACGAAGTTCACGACGCCCGATACCGCGTCAGCACCGTACACAGCCGAAGCGCCACCGGTCACCAGGTCCACACGCTCCAGCAAGGAGATGGGCACGGTGTTGGTGTCAACCACGCCACCCAGGGTGGCCGGCACCATCCGGCGGCCGTTGATCAGCACCAGGGTCCGGTTGCTGCCCAGGCCGCGCAGGTCAATCGAGGCGGTGCCGTTGGAGCCGTTGTTCACGTTGGGGCCGATGGCCGGGTAGGCCGAGGGCAGGCCGCGCACCAACTCTTCCACCGCCACCGGTTGGGAAATCTCGATGTCTTCGCGACGAACGGACGTGATCGGGCTGCTGGATTCCGCGCCGAGCGTCTTGATGCGCGATCCGGTGATTTCCAGGCGCTCGGTCTGCTGGGCAGAAGCGGGTGCGGCGCTCATCAGGACGCCGCCTACGGCGGCCAGGACGCCGGCCTGGACCACTTTGAGTTTGAACATGGTGCTGTATTCCGCAGGTTGGATTTGGAAGGGGATTGCCGGGGCAGCCGTGAACGACGGCCGCCCAGCGCGAGCAGGGCGGCAGTTTGCCCATGTGAGGACTGCAGCGTTGTCGGATTTTCCCCTAGTCGGGGCGCGTTGCCGGAGCGCCCCGCTGCTCTTCAAAGAAAAACCATTAATAAACAATCTTCTAAAGTGTGATTGAAAAGTAAGACATTCAAAATGTGGCGTATCTGTGAAATGGTCTGCGACATTCCGTCTCGGGTTAAGTGCCTCCTCTAAGCAGGGCTGAGCGAACCACAACCTGGGGCGTACAGAGCAGCGGCTCGTGATGTTGTCGATGTGCAACAGGTCCGAGCTGAGCGTTGAAAAGCCCCTCCCAGGGTGTGGAAAGTGGCCCCTAAAGTTTCACAATGACCCCACGACATCGCTGGTTACTGCGATGCCTGGTCTCAACGGTCGTACGGCCTTTCCAGCCGACCGTTGCCTTTTTTTCCACAGGAGCACTGAATGCAAAAGAGAACCAAGGTTGCTGCCGGCGTGATGCTGGCCATCGGCACCCTGGCGGCCACGGGCGCGTGGGCGCAAGGCAGCCAGC
>RFPX01000176.1 GCA_009925955.1 Betaproteobacteria bacterium | reverse complement strand
CCGTGGCCCGCAGGAACTTCGGCATCCAGAAAGCCCGGGGCCGCACGGGGCTGGGCAGCCGGGGCAAGCGTGGCTTCACGGCCCGGCGTGAAGAGGCCCCTGGCCCGGCTGCCCAGCCCTGTGCGGCCCCGGGCTTTCTGGATGCCGAAGTTCCTGCGGGCCACGGGCAGTTGCTGTGGTCCAACCTGGGCCTGCACACCCATGCCCGGCCCGCAGACGTGCTGCGGCGCTGGCATGCCGCACTGGCGGTGGACGGCTTTCTGATGTTCAGCACCTTCGGGCCCGACACCTTGCGGCAGTGGCGCGGGCTGTGGGAATCGGCCGCTTGGGGACCGCCAGCGCAGCCTTTTCGTGACATGCACGACTGGGGGGACGACCTGGTGGCCGCGGGCTTCGCCGACCCCGTGATGGACCAAGAGACGGTGACCCTGACCTGGGCCAGCCCCGCCGAGGCCTTGGCCGAGCTGCGCACCATGGGGCGAAACGCCCATCCCGGCCGCTACAGCGGCTGCCGCACCCCCCGTTGGCGGGCCCGGCTGGAGGCCGCTGTTGAGCAGGCTGCCGGCCCCGATGGGCGGGTGGCCTTGGGCTTTGAAATCATTTATGGGCACGCCTTTCGGCCCGTCCCGCGCAGCCGCCTGCAGGCCACCACCACGGTCTCCCTGGACGACATGCGCCACATGGTGAAAACGCCGCGACGTCCACGCTAGGTCGGCGTCAGGGTATTCGGGTTCTCCCGGCTCACTGGAGTACACTGCGCCCCGCCGAATGGGGTCTGCGCGCGCGTCCGAAAGGGCGCTTGACGCAGGCCGTCACCAGCGGCCAGCAGTACGACATGACATCGAATTCCGCATCTCTGAACCTGCCGGGCATCATGGCCCTGGGAACCCCCTGGAGGGCCGCCCCGCTGGACGACAGCCCGGGTGGCGGCCTGCGTTGGGTGATGCGCCGCAATTGCTCGTTGGCTCCGCGTCAGGTGCTGGCGGCATATTTCGCGTTTTGCCTGGTGTCGCTGTCGATCGCCTGCGTCTTTGCCTGGTTCGGTGCCGTGCCGGTGCTGTACTTCGCGGGCCTGGAGTTGCTGCTCTTGGGCGCGGCGCTGCTGGTGTACGCACGCCATGCGGCCGACCACGAGACCATCACGTTGAAGAACTCGACGTTGGCGGTGGAGCACCACTGCGGCAACCGGGTGGAGCGCTCCGAGTTCCGCGCCGATTGGCTGCGGGTGGAGCCGGCACAAGGTCAGGGCTCGCTGCTGGAGTTGTCCGGCGCGGGCCGCAAGACATTCGTGGGCCGCTATCTGCGGCCCGAGTGGCGCCAGATGCTGGCGCGGGAATTGCGACAGGCGCTGCGCGTGCACACCGCAACCGCAGCCTCTGGCGAGGTTTTGAACTGAAGTGACGATGATGAAGATGGACCACCTTTTTGCTAGGCAGGCACGCCGTGCCGCGCTCGCACTGGCCGCCCTGTCGGGCATGTCCGCTGCCGTGGCATCCACGGTGAACGACCTGCCGGGCGGCCCTGCCGTCAACCAGCTGAACCTGCACCCGGCGGTGACCCGCATTGCCGCGGACGTCTCCAGCCTGCACATCGCCATGTTGGTGATCTGCCTGGTGATCTTCGTGGCGGTCTTCGGTGTGATGTTCTATTCCATCTTCAAGCACCGCAAGTCGCTGGGCCACAAGCCCGCCCAGTTCCACGAAAGCGTTGCGGTGGAGATCGCCTGGACCGTCATTCCCTTCATCATCGTCATCGGCATGGGCGCCATGGCCACCCGCTCGGTCGTGGCCATGAAGGACACCACCAACGCCGACATCACCATCAAGGCCACCGGCTACCAGTGGAAGTGGGGTTATGACTACCTCAAGGGTGAAGGCGAGGGCATCAGCTTCCTGTCCACCCTGGACGCCACGCACCGCATGATGAGCGACAGCGGCAAGCCCGAAGCCGTGGACAACTACCTGCTCAAGGTGGACAACGCGGTGGTGGTGCCGGTGGACAAGAAGATCCGCATCATCACCACGGCCAACGACGTGATCCACGCCTGGGCCGTGCCCGCCTTTGCCGTCAAGCAAGACGCCATCCCGGGCTTCGTGCGCGACACCTGGTTCCGCGCCGAGAAGATCGGCGACTACTACGGCCAGTGCCAGGAACTGTGCGGCAAGGAACACGCCTACATGCCCATCCACGTGAAAGTGGTCTCACAAGAGGACTACAGCAAGTGGGTGGACGGCGAAAAGAAGAAGGCCGCCGCCAAGGCGGACGACCCCAACAAGGAATGGAAGCTGGCCGAACTCGTGGCCCGCGGTGAAAAGGTCTACAACGCCAACTGCGCGGCCTGCCACAAGGCCGACGGCGCGGGCGCGGGCCCCATCAAGGGCCTCGTGGGCTCCAAGGTCGTGTTGGCCGACGACAAGTCCCAACAGATTGCCATCCTGCTCAACGGCGCCGGTGGTGGTTCCATGCCGGCCTGGAAACAGCTTTCGGATACGGAAATCGCAGCGGTCATCACCTACACCAAGAACGCCTGGGCCAACCAGACCGGTCAGGTGGTGCAGCCTGCTGACATCAAAACCGCTCGCAAGTAAACCCCGCTACAAGTCTTGAAGGAAAACTCATGAGTGCAGTTCTCGACCATCACGGCCATGCCGGCCATGACGATCACGCGCATGACCACCCGCACGGCTGGCGTCGCTGGGTCTTTGCGACCAACCACAAGGACATCGGCACGCTGTACCTGCTGTTCAGCTTCACGATGCTGATGATCGGCGGCCTGCTGGCCCTGTTCATCCGCCTGGAGCTCTTCCAGCCGGGCCTGCAGTATTTCAACCCGGAACTGTTCAACCAGTTCACCACCATGCACGGCCTGATCATGGTGTTCGGCGCCATCATGCCGGCCTTCGTGGGCTTTGCGAACTGGATGATCCCGCTGCAGATTGGTGCAGCCGACATGGCCTTCGCGCGGATGAACAACTTCAGCTTCTGGCTGATGATCCCCGCGGCCCTCATGCTGGTGGGCAGCTTCTTCATGCCCGGCGGCGCACCGGCGGCCGGTTGGACGCTGTATGCACCGCTGACGCTGCAGATGGGCCCCTCGATGGACGCCGGCATCTTCGCCATGCACATCCTGGGCGCTTCGTCGATCATGGGCTCGATCAACATCATCGTGACCATCCTGAACATGCGCGCACCGGGCATGACGCTCATGAAGATGCCGCTGTTCGCCTGGACCTGGCTG
>RFPX01000175.1 GCA_009925955.1 Betaproteobacteria bacterium | reverse complement strand
AGGTCGGCGTCCAGGATCACCACCGCTTCACCACGCGCGGCCTGCAGGCCCGCGCTCATGGCCTGTTCCTTGCCGAAGTTGCGCGAGAAGCGGATCACCCCGACCTGGGGGTCTTGGGCCGCCAGGCCCTGCAGCACCGCGGCCGAATGGTCGGTGCTGCCATCGTCGACGAAGAGCAATTCCACCGGCGCTTGCAGGCCAGCCGTGGCGGCCTTCAGCCGCGCGTGCAGCGCGGGCAAAACCTCCTGCTCATTGAGCAGGGGGATCACCACCGTCAGCAGGCAGGCCGGCTTGGGGTCCAGGGGAACGGTCATTTGCAGATGGTACGCGAGCCGCCTTGATCGACAAGCCGCCATGGCGCTCAAAACGGCTCGGCTACATTCAAATGCAGCAGCGCACAGGCCGCACTTGGGTGGTCGGCGGCGGCACCACAACGGGCTGCCTGGCCTGCTCGCCCGCATGGGGCTGTTTAGGAGCGTGGATGCAGAACTCGACTGACTTGCATACGGGGTCTTCCGGGCAACCGGTGGGCCCTGGGCCAGAGTGGCACCGCCAGGAGATCCACTTCGAAGGACACCGGCTCATGACCTACTCGCTCGGAAGCGGGCCGCAGGTGCTGTTGCTGGTGCACGGGGGGCCGGGCTGTCCTTCAGCCTATCTTCGTGACAGTCACCATGCCTTGGCGGGCGCCGGGCGGCGCCTGGTCACCTGGGACCAGCTGGGCTGTGGCGAGTCGGACAGGCCATCGGACCCGCGCTTGTGGACGCTGGAGCGGTCGGTGCGCGAGCTCGAGGCGGTGCGTCAGGGCCTGGGCCTGGGCGTGGTGGACTTGCTGGGCCAGTCCTGGGGTGGTGTGCTGGGGCTGGAGTACCTGCTGACCCACCGTGACGCCGTGCGCCGCTTCATCGCGGCCGACACCGCGTTCGACCTGCCGCTGATGCAGCGGGGCTTCGATCAAAAGAAGCAGGCACTGGGTGCGCAGACTTGCCAGATGATGGCCATACACGAGGCCGAAGGCAGCACCGACCATCCCGAATACCAAGCAGCAGTGACCTTGCTGATGTATCGGCATGTGTGCCGCCTGCACCCTTGGCCCGACTCCTTGCAATGGTGCATGCAGAACCTGGGCCACGCGGTTTTTTCGCGCATGTTTGGGCCCTACTTTTTCCAGTGCACCGGCATCCTTCGGAAGTGGAGCCGCATGGACGAACTCTGGGACGTGCAAACGCCTGTGCTGCTGATGCACGGGGAGCACGACTACATCCTGCCGGAGATTGCAACCATGGCCCGCGACCGCCTGCCTCGCGGGCAGCTGGCCTACTTCCGTGGTTGCTCGCACATGCCGTTTTTCGAAGCGCCCGATCGCTATCGGGCGGAGCTGCAACGCTTTTTGACCACCCCTGAAGGAGCGGTTTAGGAGCGCGGGCCGAAGGTCCAAACCCGGTTGAGGTGGTAGGTGGCCAGCATCACCACCACCGTGGCCAGCACCTGCGCCAGCAGGTAGTGCAAGCCCAGCGCCACCCCACCGGCCACCACCGCGGCATTGCCTACGGCGCCCACGCCGGCGATGGCCGCAAAGCGCGGCGCAGCCTGCCCGTGAGGCATCTCGGTATTGGAAAAGGTGTAGCGGCGGTTGCCCAGGTAGGCCACCCCAGCACCCAGGACAGCGCCCATGAACGCAGCAGGCCCGGGCGGCGCGGCCACCCATTCGACCAAGCAAATCAGCAGCGCGTAGTGGGCTGCCGTGGCCACCAAGCCCACCAGGGCGTATCGGCTCAGGCCCCTCATCGCGGCCTCCTTCATCGACAAGCCGCTGCAGCGCACGATGCCCGTGGCCGGCGGTGGAAGGTGGTCGGGGTGAGAGGATTCGAACCTCCGGCCTCTACGTCCCGAACGTAGCGCTCTACCAGGCTAAGCTACACCCCGCTGAACCCGGTAGTGTAGCAGGGTGACACCCTTAGGGCTTTATCGCCACCGCCACCAAGCGCACCACATAGGTTTGTCCATCAGGCCGAGACAGTCGAAGCGTGACCGACTCGCCCGGCTTCTTCTTCATTCGATCGGCCAAAGCCTGCGCCTTGGCACCTGCTACCTTGGTGCCGTCGACCTCAAGGACCGTATCCCCGGCTGTGATGCCGGCCAAATCCGCCGGCAGGTCTCGCTGAACGCTTTGAATCAAGACGGACTTCAACGTGGGATTGAAGAGGCCATCGGCGTCGACTTTGGCCACAAATCCGAAGGTCCCTTTAGGCTCTTGAGCCGAGGCGAAGTCGTGTAGGAGTGCGCTTGCCGCGGTGATGATGGCCGCGCGACGACCAATCAGTTCTGAATGCCTACGCATGTTGGTGAAGCGGACGAGTGCAGAGCATGTCAGCAGCCATCCCCGCCTCCCCCTCCTCCATCTCCGGCACTTCCATCGGCTGAGCCTGCGTCGCCGCCGCAGTTGTCACTTTCAGAAGCATCCGCCTTGGGACCAGCGGGCACGATGAGCATCGGAACGAATCCATCGTCCCGCTTCTCGTTTGCTTCAGCCGCTTGACGGGGTTTCAAGCCCAGTGCGTTGAAGAGCCAATCCAGCATGTGACTTCCTCGCGTTTGAACGGATAAAAGTTGACCGGGCGGTTAGGCCGCACTGCGGGAGAAGGTGAGCCCCTTACCAAAATGTACGATGACTATTGTTGCGGCTAACCGTCCCGTGGAAGGGGAGATTCTGCGGTGCTGGTGCCGCAGTAGAGGTTTGAAGAGCTGTGGGTCCGCCCGTGGGGTCACCATGGCAACGAGCGATGCAGCACCGGCGATTGATTCGGTCTTTAACGCACCGGCTCCAACAGGCTCTGGTGGTCCCGGCGCCAACACCAACGGATCCGCTCAGCCGAAACGCTTCAGGCTGTCGCGGATCTCCCGCAGCAGTTCGATCTCTTCCGGCGTCGTGGCTGGTTCTGCGGGCGGTGCCGCTTGCGGTGAGGGCTCTGGAGCCCGCCGTGCGATCAGGCGGTTCATTTGCCGCACCATCAGAAACACGATGAAGGCCAGGATCACGAAATTCAGCGCCACCGTGACGAAGCTGCCGTAGGCGAACACGGCACCGAGCTTGCGGGCCTCGACCAAGGGCAGACCCGGCGACTGGCCGGCGAGGCCGACGTAGTAGCTGCTGAAATCGAGGCCGCCCAAGGCGATGCTGGCCACTGGCATGATGAGGTCGGACACCACCGAGTCGACGATCTTGCCGAAGGCTGCGCCGATGATCACACCCACGGCCAAATCCATGG
>RFPX01000174.1 GCA_009925955.1 Betaproteobacteria bacterium | reverse complement strand
CCCCTGGCCCTTGGGGGCACTGAAATCGTGTTCGAGGGCGTGCCCACCTATCCCGACGCTGGCCGCTTCTGGAAGATGATCCAGGACCACAAGGTGTCGATCTTCTACACGGCGCCGACGGCCATTCGTTCGCTGATCAAGGCCGCCGAAACCAACGAGACGGTGCACCCGCGCCGCTACGACCTGAGCAGCCTGCGGCTGCTGGGTTCTGTGGGTGAGCCGATCAACCCGGCTGCTTGGGAGTGGTACCACGCCCATGTGGGCGGTGGGCGCTGCCCCATTGTGGACACCTTCTGGCAAACCGAGACGGGCGGCCACATGATCACCCCGCTGCCCGGCGCGACGCCCATGGTGCCGGGCTCCTGCACCTTGCCCTTCCCGGGGATTCAGGCCGCCATCGTGGACGAGACCGGAGCGGATGTGCCCAACGGCTCGGGCGGCATCTTGGTGATCAAGAAGCCCTGGCCCTCGATGATCCGCACGATCTGGGGCGATGGCGAGCGTTTCAAGAAGAGCTACTTCCCACCGGAACTCAAGGGCTACTACTTGGCCGGTGACGGCGCCATCCGCGATGCCAAGACCGCCTACTTCACCATCACGGGCCGTATCGACGACGTGCTGAACGTCTCGGGCCACCGGATGGGGACGATGGAGATTGAGTCCGCGCTGGTGAGTTGCACCGATTTGGTGGCCGAGGCGGCGGTGGTGGGCCGGCCGGACGAGACCACGGGTGAGGCCATCTGTGCCTTCGTGGTGCTCAAGCGCCCGCGCCCCACGGGCGACGAAGCCAAGAAGATCGCCAACGAGTTGCGCAACTGGGTGGCCAAGGAGATTGGCCCGATTGCCAAACCGAAGGACATCCGCTTTGGCGACAACCTGCCCAAGACGCGCTCGGGCAAGATCATGCGCCGCTTGCTGCGGTCCATTGCCAAGGGTGAGGCCATCACCCAAGACACCTCGACCTTGGAGAACCCCGCGATCCTGGATCAGTTGGCCCAGACCAACTGATCCCAGGCGCTGCCGACAGCATCGGCAGCGAGGCCCGAAGGGCCCTCGTGGGGTGCGGGCAGCGCCCCTCTTGGTCCCTTTAGTCCTTCTTCAACTGCGGCAGCGCCACATCAGCCCCTGTCGAGAGCAGGCCGGCGTTGGAGTAGATGCCCAGCTTTGCGCGGGTGTCGATGATGTCGAGGTTGCGCATCGTCAGCTGACCGATCCGGTCTGCGGGGGTGAAGGGCGCGTCCTCTACCTTTTCCATGCTCAGGCGCTCGGGCGCGTAGGTCAGGTTGGGTGACTCGGTGTTGAGCAGGGAGTAGTCGTTGCCGCGGCGCAGCTCCACCGTCACCTCGCCGGTGATCGCTCGGGCCACCCAGCGCTGGGCGGCTTCGCGCAGCATGATGGCCTGGGGGTCAAACCAGCGGCCTTGGTATAGCAGGCGTCCGAGCTTGCGGCCGTTTTCGCGGTACTGCTCGATGGTGTCCTCGTTGTGGATGCCGGTGAGCAGGCGCTCATAGGCAATGTGCAGCAGCGCCAGGCCCGGCGCCTCGTAGATGCCGCGGCTCTTCGCTTCGATGATGCGGTTTTCGATCTGGTCACTCATGCCCAGGCCGTGGCGGCCACCAATGGCATTGGCCTCCAGGATCAGGTCCACGAGCGAAGAGAAGGTTCGGCCGTTGAGCGCAACCGGCATGCCTTCCTCGAAGCGAACCGTCACCTCTTCAGCCTTGATCTCGACCTCAGGCTTCCAGAAGGCCACGCCCATGATCGGGTTGACGATGCGGATGCCGCTGTTGAGGAACTCCAGGTCCTTGGCTTCGTGGGTGGCGCCGAGCATGTTGCTGTCGGTGCTGTAGGCCTTTTCGGCGCTCATCTTGTAGCCAAAGCCCGCTTGGTTGAGGAAGGCGCTCATCTCGGCGCGCCCGCCGAGTTCGTTGATGAAGGTTTGGTCCAGCCAGGGCTTGTAGATCTTGAGCGCGGGGTTGGTCAGCAGGCCGTAGCGATAGAAGCGCTCGATGTCGTTGCCCTTGAAGGTGGAGCCGTCGCCCCAGATGTTCACATCGTCTTCCTTCATGGCCGACACCAACATGGTGCCGGTGACGGCACGCCCCAGTGGGGTGGTGTTGAAGTAGGTGGCGCCGGCGGTGGTGATGTGGAAAGCGCCAGCTTGCAGGGCCGCAATGCCTTCATGGGCCAATTGGGCCCTGCAGTCGATCAAGCGTGCCAAGACGGCGCCGTACTCCAGGGCCTTGCGCGGTATGGCTTCGTAGTCGGGTTCGTCCGGTTGGCCCAGGTTGGCGGTGTAGGCGTAGGGCAGGGCGCCCTTGAGCTTCATCCAGTGCAGGGCGGCGCTGGTGTCCAGGCCGCCGGAAAAGGCGATGCCGACCTTTTGGCCGGAGGGAATCGACTGGAGGATCGTGCTCATGGGGTCTTGGAGATCGAGGGTTCGGGGGATGTGCCGCGTCAGGTGACGGCGTGCGCGCCGCCGGCCTGCTGCCGCACGGTTCCGGTGTAAACCCTGTATTGTCGCCTGAGTAGGCCCGGGTACACCTACGGCCATGAGCACACGTCCTGCCCCCCGCCACCATGCGTTTTGGCCCGCGCGTCTGACCAAGACCGTGACCATTCCGGAGGTCACGCTGTTCCATAACCTGCAGGTCACGGCTGCGCGCTACCCACGCAAGGACGCGGCGGTGTTTCTGGGCCGGTCCTTGACCTATGCGGAACTGCTGCGCCAGGCCTTGGCCCTGGGCGGGTGGCTGGCTGCGCATGGCGTTCAGGCCGGCGACCGTGTGGTGCTCTTCATGCAGAACTGCCCCCAGTTCCTGGTGGCGTTCTACGGGGTTCAGGCGGCCGGGGCCGTGGTGGTGCCGGTCAACCCGATGAACCGCGCCGACGAGTTGGGCCACTACATCACCGACCCCGAGACCCGGGTGGTGATCTGTGCCGATGACCTGGCAGCGGTGGTCCAGCAGGCCCAAGCCGGCCTGCCTGCGCAGCAGCGTGCACCCCAGTTGTTGCTGCTGCGTTACGCGGATGCCTTGCCGGCTGAGCGCCCCGATCACCTGGGTGTGCCGGCAGCGCTGTGGGAAACGCTGACCGCCGTGCCGCCGCCGGTGGCCACGGTGGAGGGCGTCGCCGTTGCGGCTTGGTCACAGGCACTGGCGCATCCGCCTCTGGAACAGCCCGTCGCGCGCAGCCCAGACGACCTGGCCTTGTTGCCCTACACCTCGGGCACCACCGGCTTGCCCAAAGGGTGCATGCACACGCACCGCACCCT
>RFPX01000173.1 GCA_009925955.1 Betaproteobacteria bacterium | reverse complement strand
GGACGTTGAGCCACCCCACGCGCGCGGCCGCTGAAGCGCTGGAGCCACGGTGAAGCGCCGCCGCTTCATGGCCTCGTCAGCCGGTTTGACCGGCTTGACCGGTTTCGGCGGCTTCGCGGCCACCGTCACCGCACCCTGCTTGTGGCCGGATACCGCATCGGCTGCTGCACCGGCCCGTGCGCCGTCTGCGCCGTCTGCGGCGTCGGCCTGATCTCGCAGATTCTTGAAGCGCCGCTCACCTACGACTACCTGGCACGGCCGGTTCGCCTGGTGGCCAACACCGCGCAGGAGCTGCCCGAGATCAGCACCGATGGGTTGACGATCACGCTGCGCATCCGTCCGGGCATCTATTTCGCCGAGGATCCGGCCTTCAGAGGCAGTTCCCGGCTGGACGCGCAGGGGCGGCGAGAGCTCACGGCAGAAGATTACGTGTACTCCATCAAGCGCTTCTTCGATCCGCAGTACGCCTCCAGCGACCTCTACATCTTCGAAGGCGCCCAGATGGCCGGCCTGGCCGAGCTGCGTCAGCGTGCCTTGAAGACGCGCAAGCCCTTTGACTACGACACCCCGGTGCCTGGCCTACGGGCGTTGGACCGCTACACCCTGCGCATCCAGATGGGCCAGCCCGATCCACGCTGGGTCTACAACCTGGCCACACCGGCCCTGACGGGCGCCGTGGCCCGTGAGGTGGTGGAACACTATGGCAAGGACATCGGCGCCCACCCGGTGGGCACGGGGCCGTTTCGCCTGGCGAATTGGCGACGCGCCTCGCGCATTGAGTTGGTGAAGTCGCCAAGCTATCGGCACCGCGTGTACGAGGGCACGCCCAGTGATGACCCGCAGGCCCAGGCCATCGCGCAGCGCTTGAAAGGCCGCACCCTGCCTTGCGTGGACCGTATCGTGGTGGACGTGGTCGAGGAGGCGCAGCCGCGCTGGCTGACCTTTTTGCAGGGTGACCTGGACTGGATGCAGGTGCCCGCGGCCTTTGTACCCCTGGCCGTGCCGGGTGGGCGCCTGGCGCCGTTCCTGCAACGAAAGGGTGTGCGCCTGGAGACGGCCCTCACGGCTTCGATGTCCATGCACTACTTTTCGATGGACGACCCGGTGGTGGGCGGCTACACGCCCGATCGCGTGGCCTTAAGGCGTGCGATTGCCCTGGCGTATGACGGACCCTCCGACATCCGGCTCTTGCGCAACGGCATGGCCCTGCCCGCGCAGTCGACGCTCGCGCCCCACACCGTGGGCTACGAGGCCGAGTACCGCAGCGACATGTCGGCCTATGACCCGGCCAGGGCCAGGGCCCTGTTGGATGTCTACGGCTACGTGGACCGCGACGGTGACGGTTTTCGTGAGACGCCCGCAGGCAAGCCCTTGGTGTTGCGCATTGCATCCTTGAGCACGCAAGCCGACCGCGCCGCCAACGAGCTGTGGAAGCGTTCGCTCAATGCGGTGGGCTTGCGGGTGGAGTTCGATGTGTCGACCTGGCCTGAACTGCTCAAGAAGACACGCACGGGCTCATTGCAGATCTGGGGTTACAGCTGGTCGGCGCAGTCGCCCGATGGGGGCTTCTTCTTGTCGATTGCCTACGGCCCGAACTCGGGCGATTCCAACGACGCGCGGTTTTCGTGGCCCGCCTTCGACCGCCTGTTCGAACAGCAGCGGCGATTGCCGGACGGCCCGCACCGGCTGGCCTTGATGCGTCAGGCCAAAGACCTGCTCGTGGCCTACATGCCCTACAAGGTCCACCGCCACGACCGGGCGGCCTGGCTGCAGCAACCTTGGCTGCAGCACTTTTGGGCGCACCCCTTCATGCGGGACACCTGGCAGTATCTGGACACCGAGCGCAGCAGCGCTGGCGCGGCCCCGCTGGCAGCCGCACCAGTGGGCCGCAGTTGATCCCGCGCGACAATAGGCGAACGCGGCCACTGGAAGATGGCGGGCCTGCGTCAACCGATCTCCTTGCTCAACCGTTCCTGATGGCTATGAACACCAGACTTCTGCTCCTTCCCGCCCTGGCATTGGCCGCCCTGCTGAGCGCCTGCGCCACGTCCAACCCCGATGTGGTCCGCCGCGACGAGGCACAGCGCCAGTCCGTGGTGTACGACGCCGTGGTGCTGTCCATCCGCGACGTGAAGATCGACGGCTCGCAAAGCGGCATCGGTGGGGTGGCGGGTGCGGTGGCCGGCGGTGTGGCCGCTTCAACCGTGGGCAAGGGCCGGGGCAGTGATGTGGCGGCCGTGCTGGGCGCCATTGCCGGTGCCGCCGTGGGCAACGCCGTGGAGCGCAGTGGCACCACCGAAGAGGCCCAGGAACTCCTTCTGCAATTCGGCAACGGCGAGCGCCGCACCATCGTGCAGGGCAAGGGTCAGGAGCAGTTGCGTCCGGGTGATGCGGTGATCGTCATCCAAACCGGGCAACGCTTCCGCGTGGTGCGCGCGCCAGCCCGTGCCGCCACGGGTGCACCTGCACCGGCGGCCACCGGCCGCTGACCCTGCCCGACGGCCACCGGCCGCTGACCCAGCCTGACGGCCACGCGCCGCTGACGCTGGCCGGCGGCGGTGAGCCGCTGCGCTCACCAGACGGAAACCGGGTCCTCGGCGACCATGCCGTCCCCAGGCTTGCAGCCATAGGTCTGCGCGAAGGCGGGCATGTTGCTCAAGGGCCCGCGCACGCGGAAGGGCCCAGGTGAGTGCTGGCCGGTGCGGATCTGCTGCTCCAGGGCCTCGTTGCGCTGCTTGCCACGCCAGATGAGGGCGTTGGTGGTGAAGAATTGGCGTGCGGCCGCGTTGGCCTCGGTGGCCGAGGCGTTCTGCCGCTTCAAGGCCAGTTGCAGGGCATCGAAGGCAATGTTGATGCCGCCCAAGTCCGAGATGTTCTCCCCCAGCATCTGCCGCCCGTTGATCCGCAGGCCCGGCAACACTTCGTAGCGGCTGTAGAACTCGGCTACACGGTCGGCGCGTGCCCTGTAGGCCGCCGCATCCTCCGGTGCCCACCAGTCCTTGAGGTTTCCGACCGCGTCGTACTGGCGGCCCCGGTCGTCGAAGTGGTGGGTGATTTCGTGTCCGATGACCATGCCGATGCCGCCCAAGTTGGCCGCGTCACTGGCCTTCTCGTCAAAGAAGGGCGGCTGCAGGATCCCGGCCGGAAACACGATGCGGTTCTGACCGGCGGCGAACGCGTTGACGATGTGCGGCGAGGTGTCCCAGCGGTGGCGGTCCGTGGGCTTGGGCAGGTCTGCCAAACGCTGTTCATGGCCCCAGGCCTGCACTTTCATAAA
>RFPX01000172.1 GCA_009925955.1 Betaproteobacteria bacterium | reverse complement strand
ATCTTCAGACGCAAGGCGCCGATGGCGTCATTGACGACCTTGGCCTTGTCCGCGCCGAAGTACAGCAGGTCGCCGTTTTGCGCCCCCGTGCGCTCCAGGATGGCCTTGAGGGCGGCGTCGTGGATGTTCTTGACAATGGGCGACTGCAGGCCCGATCGCAGGTCACCTCCGTTCTGGCCCGCGGCGATGTCGTTGACCTTGATCCAGGCCAAGCCCTTGGCGCCGTAGATCTTGACGAACTCGGTGTGGCCATCAATGTCCCCGCGCGAGAGCGCAGCCCCACCCGGCACGCGCAAGGCCACCACGCGGCCGCCGGCTGCGTTGGCCGGCCCGCTGAAGACCTTGAAGTCCACGTCCTTCATCACGTCGGTGATTTCGGTGAACTCCATCTTGACGCGCAGATCGGGCTTGTCCGAGCCAAATCGGAACATCGCGTCCGCATAGGTCATCACCGGGTACTCGCCGAGTTCCACATTCATGGCCTTGCGGAAGACGTGGCGGATCATGCCTTCGAACATGTCACGGATCTCCTGCTCGTTGAGGAAGGAGGTCTCAATGTCGATCTGGGTGAATTCCGGCTGGCGGTCCGCGCGCAGGTCTTCGTCGCGGAAGCACTTCGTGATCTGGTAGTAGCGGTCAAAGCCCGAGACCATCAGCAACTGCTTGAACAGCTGCGGCGACTGCGGCAGCGCAAAGAACTGTCCGTCATGCACCCGGCTGGGCACCAGGTAGTCGCGCGCACCCTCGGGCGTGCTCTTGGTCAGCATGGGGGTCTCGATGTCCACGAAGCCCTGCTCGTCCAGGTACTTTCGCACCTCCATGGCCACTCGGTAGCGCAGCATCAGGTTCTTCTGCATGGCCGGGCGGCGCAGGTCCAACACCCGATGGGTCAGGCGTACCGTCTCGCTGAGGTTTTCGTCGTCCAGCTGGAAGGGCGGCGTGACGCTGGGGTTGAGCACCTCCAAGGCGTGGCACAGCACTTCGATGCGGCCGCTGACCAGGTTGGCGTTCTCGGTGCCGGCGGGGCGGGCGCGCACCTTGCCCACGACCTTGAGGCAGAACTCGTTGCGCACGCCTTCAGCGGTCTTGAACATGTCGGGTCGGTCTGGGTCGCAAACGATCTGCACCAGGCCCTCACGGTCGCGCAGGTCGATGAAGATGACGCCGCCGTGGTCGCGTCGCCGGTGGGCCCAGCCCATGAGGGTGACCGTTTGATCCATCAGCTGCTCGCTGACGAGTCCGCAATAGGTGGTGCGCATAAGGTTCTCCGTATTCGTGCTGGCCGTGCGGGCTGAAGCCAAGGCCGGTGTCACACCGGGCCCATCGGCCACGCACGGCGCCAATTGAAAGAAAGTGATCGGGTGGAAAGCTTGGGGGGCGGCCGAGTGGGCCGCCGTACATGGCCGCGGGGCTGGGCCCCTGAGGACTGACCGTCAGCCTCGACGATCAGCCCCGCCGATTGGGGTCGGCCTCCCCCGGCACCTTGGCAGCCGGTGGGGGCGAGACCACGCCCATGGAAATGATGTACTTGAGCGCTTCATCCACCGTCATGTTCAGCGGGCGCAGCTCGGCGGTGGGCATCATCAAAAAGAAGCCCGAGGTGGGATTGGGCGTGGTGGGCACATACACGCTGGTGTGATCCGCCTGCAGGTGGGCAGCGACTTCCCCACTGGGCTTGCCGGTCACAAAGGCGATCGTCCAAGACCCAGCACGTGGGTACTGCACCAGCACCGCTTCGCGAAAGGCGTTGCCACTGCTCGAGAACAGGGTGTCGGAGACCTGTTTGACCGAGCTGTAGATGCTCTTGACGATGGGTATGCGCTGAACAATGCGTCCACCCTGACGCAAGGCCCACTGCCCGAAGTAATTCGCAGCGAAGACACCCGTGAGCAACAAGGCCAGGAACACGGCCACCACACTCATGCCCGGGATGTGGCGCAGCGACTCCAGGGCCGCATGGCTTTCGGCCGGCATGACGGCCTGCGTGGCTGTCAGCACCCACAAGAACAGGCCGTCCAGGGCTCCCCACACCGCGTGCAGCACCCACACCGTCACCACCAGGGGCAACCAAACCAAGAGGCCGGCGATCAGGTAGCGCTTGAGCATGGTGCGAAGCCTTTGTGCTCGTCAGTGGCAGGCGCAAGAAGCGCCACAGGCTGCAGCGGCCGCGGCGCCAGACCCGGAGCCCGAACCTGACTCACCTGAAGAGCCGGAGGAACCCGACGAGCCCGTTGAGCCACCGCCCGAGGAACCCGATGAACCACCGCCCGAGCCGCCGTCCGAAGACCCGGAGGCCGGGGCCGCCGGCGCATCCGCAGCCTTGCCCGAACCGGCCCCCGAACCGCCACGGAAATCGGTGACGTACCAGCCCGACCCCTTGAGTTGGAAACCGGCCGCGGTGACCTGCTTGGAAAACGCCTCGGCCTGACAGGCCGGGCAGGTGGTCAATACCGGATCGGAGATCTTTTGCAGCACATCCTTCGCGTGGCCGCAGGCGGTGCAACGGTAGGCATAGATGGGCATGGTGGGCTCAGGTCAAGCAAAACGCGACAACCCGCCATTATAAGTTCAGGCCCCCGCTTGCGCCCATGCGAGGGCATGGGGCCGCGGGCTGGCAGCCCGTGGCCCTCAGGCGTTCATCCCACGCACCTTGTGCTCCGGCTCGTGGCGGTTGCGCAGCCACTGCGGCAGCAAGGAGCCCGCCACCATGCCCACCAGAGCGGCGATCAGGCCGGCCAACTGTGGTGGGAACACCTCGGCCAAGCCGCTGACCTGGTCAAAGAAGAAGACCCAGGTGGCGATACCGGCCGCCACGGAGAAGATGGCGCCTTGGGTGGTGGCCCGAGACCAGTAAAGGCCGAACACCAGCGGCACGAACGCCCCCACCAAGGTCACCTGGTAGGCCGAGGACACCAGCTCATAGATCGGTGTGCCGTGCATCGCAATCGCGTAGGTCAGCACCAAAGCGGCGAAGATCACGATGGTGATCCGCATGGCCAAGAGCTGCTGGCGATCGCCCATGTGGGGTCGCAGGTTCTTCAGAATGTTTTCAACAAAGCTGGTCGACGGGGCCAGCAGCGTGGCCGATGAGGTGCTCTTGATGGCCGAAACCAGCGCGCCAAAGAACAGAATCTGCATGATCAGGGGCATCTGGCCCATGATGAAGGTGGGCAGCAGGCGCTGGTAGTCGTCCCGGGCCATTTCAAGCGCCTGGTCGCCCATCACCACCACCGCACTGGCCACGATGAACATGGGCACGAAGGCAAACAGGATGTAGCTGGCGCCGCCGATGATGGCGCCCCGCTGCGCTGTTTTGGCGTCTTGCGC
>RFPX01000171.1 GCA_009925955.1 Betaproteobacteria bacterium | reverse complement strand
GAAGCGGGCGGGGGGCGCAGGCGCGTCCGCCGGAGGAGACGCGTTGTGTGTGCCCGGCGTCTGGGCTTGCGGTTCAATCATCAAGCCGCCATTATCCCCCGAAGCGCGCCCGCACCGCGCCGGCGGCTGTCCCCGGGTCAATCCGGTGACAATACCGGCCTTCATTGCACTTGATGAAAAATGGAGTCTGACCCCATTTTTCTACGAACAACATGATCTTGGTCACGGGCGGCGCCGGCTTCATTGGCAGCAACTTTGTGCTGGATTGGCGCGCGGCGCATCCGGGCGAGGCGGTGTTGAACCTGGATGCCTTGACCTATGCGGGCAACCGCGAAAACCTGGCTTCCTTGGCGGGCGATGCGGGCCATGTGTTTGTGCACGGCGACATCACCGACCGCGCCTTGGTGGACCGCTTGCTGGCCGAACACCAGCCGAGGGCCATCGTGCACTTTGCAGCGGAAAGCCATGTAGACCGGTCCATCCACGGCCCCGGTGCCTTCGTCAAGACGAACATCGAGGGCACCTACACGCTGTTGGAAGCCGCCCGTGCGCACTGGTCCGCCCTGGGCGAAGCCGCCAAGGCCGCCTTCCGTTTTCTGCATGTGAGCACCGACGAGGTGTATGGCAGCCTGGGCCCGCAAGACGCGCCCTTCACCGAGACCCACCCCTACGAGCCGAACAGCCCCTACAGTGCCAGCAAGGCCGCCAGCGACCACCTGGTCCGCGCCTGGCACCACACCTACGGGCTGCCGGTGCTGACCACCAACTGCAGCAACAACTACGGGCCCTTTCACTTTCCGGAAAAGTTGATCCCGCTGATGATCGTCAACGCCCTGGCGGGCAAGCCCCTGCCGGTGTACGGCGACGGCCTGCAGGTGCGCGACTGGCTGTATGTGAAAGACCACTGCAGCGCCATCCGCGCGGTGTTGGCCGGCGGGCGTTTGGGTGAAACCTACAACGTGGGCGGCTGGAACGAAAAGCCCAATATCGAGATCGTGCACACGGTGTGCGCCCTGTTGGACGAACTGCAGCCGCGCGCCGATGGGCAAAGCTACCGCAGCCAGATCACCCACGTGAAGGACCGCCCCGGGCATGACCGGCGCTACGCCATCGACGCCCGCAAGGTAGAGCGCGAACTGGGCTGGCGGCCCGCCGAGACCTTCGAGACGGGGATCCGTAAAACCGTGCAGTGGTACCTGCACAACCCACAGTGGGTGCAGCGTGTGCAAAGCGGCGCCTACCGGGAGTGGGTTCAAACCCAATACGCCGCATGAAGATTTTGCTGTTGGGCCGAAACGGCCAGCTGGGATGGGAGCTGCAACGTTCGCTGGCCCCCTTGGGCGAATTGGTGGCCCCTGGGCGTGCCGAGCGGGGCGACCTGAGCCAAATTGGCGAGCTCACCGACATGGCCTATGAAAGCGGCGCTCAGGTGATCGTCAACGCCGCGGCCTACACCGCCGTGGACCGTGCCCAAGACCCGGCCGAACAAGACGTTTGCATGGACGTGAACGCCGGCGCGCCTGCTGCCCTGGCCATGGTGGCCCGCGAAACGGGCGCGCTGCTGGTGCACTACAGCAGCGACTATGTGTTCGATGGCAGCGGCCACGAGCCGCGCGACGAAGAGGCCAGTCCGGGCGCCGACAGTGTCTACGGCGAGAGCAAGGCCGCGGGTGACTTCTCGATTGAAACCAGCGGATGCGCGCACCTGATTCTGCGCACCAGCTGGGTGTACGGCGCGCGCGGCGGCAACTTTGCCAAGACCATGCTGCGCCTGGCGCAAGAGCGCGATGAACTCAAAGTGGTGTCCGACCAGGTGGGTGCCCCCACCGGCGCTGAACTGCTGGCCGATGTCACGGCCCACATGATCCGCCACACCCTGGTCAACCCCGCCTTGAGTGGCCTGTACAACGTGGTGGCCTCGGGCGAAACCAGCTGGCATGGCTATGCCCAGCACGTGATCGAGCGTGCCCGCGCTGCAGGCCTGCCCATTCGGGTGGCCCCCGAAGCGTTGCGGGCCATTCCCACCAGCGACTACCCCACACCCGCCGTGCGGCCCTTGAACTCGCGCCTTTCGACCGAGAAGTTACGCCGCCAATTCGGCTTGACCTTGCCGCACTGGACGGTGGGTGTGAACCGCATGCTCGATGAGGTGCTCTCGCGCTGAGCGCTGCCCACCCTGGACCACACGCCCCGATCAGAAAAGACCCACGATGCAGCCTTCTTCCCCTGTCAAGCACCGCCGCGGCATCATCCTGGCCGGCGGCTCGGGCACCCGGTTGCACCCAGCCACGCTGGCCATGAGCAAGCAGCTGCTGCCGGTGTACGACAAGCCCATGGTGTACTACCCGCTGAGCACCCTGATGCTGGCCGGTATCCGCGACATCCTGGTCATCAGCACCCCGCAAGACACGCCGCGCTTTCAGCACTTGTTGGGGGACGGATCCAACTGGGGGCTGAACCTGCAGTACTGCGTGCAGCCCAGCCCCGATGGCCTGGCACAAGCCTTCATCCTGGGCAAGTCCTTTGTGGGCGGTCAGCCCAGTGCCTTGGTCCTGGGCGACAACATCTTCTACGGGCATGATTTCGCGCACCTGCTGCACCGTGCGAATGGCCGGCACAGTGGCGCCACCGTGTTTGCCTATCACGTGCACGACCCCGAACGCTACGGTGTGGTGGCCTTCGACGCCGAGAAGCGGGCGCTGTCGATTGAAGAAAAGCCCCAGGCGCCCAAGAGCAACTACGCCGTCACGGGGCTGTACTTCTACGATGAGCAGGTGTGCGACATTGCCGCGGCCATCAAGCCCAGCGCGCGCGGCGAACTGGAGATCACCGAGGTCAACGCCCAGTACCTGCGCCAGCAGCAGCTGGATGTGGAGATCATGGGCCGCGGATATGCCTGGCTGGACACGGGCACCCACGACAGCCTGATGGAAGCCGGCCAGTTCATCGCCACCCTGGAAAAGCGCCAGGGGCTGAAGGTGGCCTGCATCGAAGAAATCGCCTTTCGCCAGGGCTGGATCACGGCAGAGCAACTGGAGTCCCAGGCCCAGCCGATGCTGAAGAACGGTTACGGACAGTACCTGTTGAAGGTGCTGCGCGAGACGGTGTACTGATGAAGTTCATACCCACCGAGCTGCCTGGCGTGGTGATCGTGGAGCCCGCTGTGTTTGGCGACGAGCGGGGCTGGTTCTACGAAAGTTTTAGCGAGCCCAAGTTCCACGCCGGCCTGCGCGAATTGGGCCTGCCGGTGCCGCGCCCGTTCGTACAAGACAACCACTCGAAGTCCGCTGCCGGTGTGCTGCGGGGGCTGCACTACCAACTGCCGCCCCA